>NZ_JBJZOJ010000011.1:0-142731 GCF_047200655.1 Streptomyces sp. MS06 | reverse complement strand
GTCACCACCCACCGGCACCGACCCGACCTGGATCCGCCGGCTCTTACGGCGCTCGGCGAGCTTGGTCGGAACGGACGGCATGCCGAGAGAAATCGCAGTCATCTGCTGTGCAACCCCAAGTAGTGGATCAAGGTCCGGTCCCGTTGATCAGCGGGCTCCAGCATCCGAGATTACGGCACCGACCTGAACGGCGGCGCACGGCGGCCCGACCGTCGGCCCAATGGTGTGCCGCGGTGCCGGGCCGCGGCTCGGGCACCCGGTACCGCGGACAGGACGGTCCGGACGGCCGCCCCGCCCGCGTGGGGCGGCTCAGGGCGTGCCGGTGCTGTCCGCGGTGAGCGGTGCGGCGGAGCAGGTGGTCCGCCCGAAGGTGCCGCCGGCGGTGGCGCTCTGGAGGTGTCGGCCGCGGACGGCGAGCGAGCAGCGGGCGGTGCCGCCGTCCGCGCCGAGGAGGATGTTGATGGTCGGGTGCTGGCCGAGGGGGACGTCGACGGTCTTCCGCCAGGGGAGCCGGGCGCCACGGACCACGACGGCCTCACCCGCCTCGCTCCCGGCCTGGTAGGTGAGGTCGGCGGTGCCGGAGCCGGTGACTTCGTAGGTGACGGAGGCGGTGACGACGGGCTGCTGCCCTTGGTCGCCGCCTCCAGCGGTACCCGGCACGCCGTAGAGGACGAGCCCGGTACAGGCGGCCAGTACGGCGGCGGCGGTGATCAGGGCAGCACGGTCGGGGCGCCGGAGGGCGAGCCGGGCGGTCCGCTCGGGCGGCGCGGCCGCCGGTTCCTCCGCCGCCTCGGGGATGTCTGCCACTGTGCGCGAAATCGACTTTTCCTCGTCCATGAACCTCACCTAACCGCCGGACGGCCCGCATGTGATGGAACCGTGCATGGTTTCTACATTTCAGCTACGCCGATATTCCGGAACGCGGCCCTTATACCTGACACCGGGAGGCCTTTTCCAGCGCCCGGACAAACCGGACGGCCATGTGGGACCATCGCGGAAATGCCGGAATTGCGAACTCACTTGACGCCACGTCACCACAGTCAATAGAACCGCGGCGCCGCTCTTCTGACCTGCCGTGGCCACATGGCCAGGGCTGCGTGGCGGCATGTTTGCGATATCTGCCAGCAGGAAAGGGTTGCGGTGAAACGCAGATTTGGCACGCTCATTGCGTGCCTGGTGGTTTCCGCGGTGACATCTGCCGCGTTGCCTCAGGCCGCTTATGCGGCGTCCGGATCCGACAACGACGACGGCAAGGGAATTGTCGATACCGTCAAGGGTTGGTTCTCGGACGATGCCGGCACGAAATTGGACAAGCCGCCGTCGCATGACGGGGTCGGTGTGGCGGATCGACAGAAGCTGCCGAAGGGAAGGCAGGAGCCGGCGGCGAAGCGGGTCCGGGAGCTGACCGGGCGGCGGACGGCGAACGCGCGGTTCTGGCAGTTGTCGGACGGGCGGGTGCAGGCGGAGTTGTCGGCGGTGCCGACCTCCTACCGGGACGGTGCGTCGGGGTCGTGGAAGGCGATCGACACCACGGTCCGCCCCGCGAAGGCGAAAGGTTTCACCTTCGCGGACACCACCAATGAGGGCCGGGCGTGGTTCGGTGCGGACACCGGGAAGCTGGTGCGGTTCCAGGCCCCCGACGGCCGGGCCGTCACTCTCGGTCTGGACGGTGCGGGCAAGAGGCTGACCCCGCACGCCGAGGGCTCGACGGTCTCCTACGCGGATGCCGCGCACGGCGCGAAGCTGGCGTATGAGGTCGGTCGGGGGCGGGTGAAGGAGAACATCACCCTGGCGAAGCCGCCGTCCGGGCCGCTGGCGTTCACGTTCACGCTGGATGCGGACGGGCTGACGCCGAAGGCGCGGCCGGACGGTTCGATCGCGTTGTTCGGGGAGCTGCCGCAGACGCCGGTGATGGTGATCCCGGCGCCGTTCATGACGGACGCGGCCAAGGCGAACGACTCGGTGTTCGGCCGCACCTACAGTCGCAAGGTCAGCCAGACGCGCTGAACCGCCCGGTCAAGCAGTACCAGCCGTACGACCCCGCGGACGCCCGCTACAACGACCCCGACGTCTACACCCAGACCGCCTACGACGCGGTCGGCCGGGTGACGTCGACGTCGCTGCCGCCGTCCGAGGGCCAGACCGTCCGCAACACCACCAGCTACAGCTACTTCGACAACGGCTGGGCGAAGTCCTCCACCAGCCCCTGGGACATCACCACCACCTACGACTACAACGACCTCGGCCAGCAGACGGCCCGCACCCTCACCTCCGCGGGTGGCTCCTCCAACCGCACCATGACCTGGGGCTACTACCCCGACGGCAAGCTGAAGTCCCGCGCGGACGACGGCGTGCCGGTCGGCAAGGACGTCGTCCTGGTCGACAACTCCGACACCCAGAACACGGCAAGGACCGGCACCTGGACCACCGGTGACCTCACCGGCCAGCAGGGCTACGACCACGCCACCCACGCCACCGGCACCGGCACCGACTCCTTCACCTGGACGCTGAACATCCCCGCCGACGGGACCTATGAGGCGTTCGTGAAGTACCCGGACGTGTCCGGGGCGACAACCACGGCCAAGTACACCGTCACCCACGACGGCGCCACCACCGACGCCACCGTCGACCAGACCACCGGCGCGGGCACCTGGGTGTCGCTGGGCTCCTTCAGCTTCACGCAGGGCAACACGGCCAATCTGGAGCTGTTCGAGAACAGCGGCGGCAACGTGACCGCCGACGGTGTGAAGCTGGTCCGCGACAACTCTGCCGACACCGACACCGAGCAGAAGACGTTCACGTACGCCTACGACGTGAACGGCAACCTCACCTCGATCGACGACGCCTCATCCGGTGCGACGACCGACCATTACGCGATCGCCTACACCGGCCTCAACCAGGTCAAGAAGGTGACCGATTCGCTCAGCGGCACCGTGCAGAAGTCGACGTCGTACACCTACGACGCCGACGGCCTGCCGGAGACCATCGACCACCCCGACCAGTACTCGACGTACACCTACGACCTGCGTGACCTGGTCGAGACCGTCTCGGTCGGCAAGACCGCCACGGACACCTCCCCGAAGGTGACGTCGTACACCTACACCGACCGCGGCCAGCGCCTGCAGGAGACCAAGGCCAACGGCAACACCGTCGACCACACCTACTTCCTCGACGGCCCGGTCAAGTCCACCACGGAGAAGAAGACCGACGGCACCCTCGTCGCCTCGCACACCTACGCCTACGACCCCAACGGGAACACGGCGCAGGACGTCGCGCAGAAGATGAACGCCGACGACCACACCGCCTACCTCTCCTCCACCACCGACTACACCTACGACCCCGCCGACCGCCTCGCCAAGGCGGTCAAGACCGGCAACGGCGCGGACACCGAGACCTACGTCCACGACGACAACGCCAACGTCATCAGCCAGACCGTCAAGGGCACCAGCACCACCTACACCTACGACCGCAACCGCCTGCTCACCGCCACCACCGGCGGCGCCACGGCGAACTACAACTACGACCCCTTCGGCCGCCAGGAATCGGTCACCTCGGGCGGCCAGATGATCAGCCGCAGCGTGTACGACGGCTTCGACCACGTCATCGAGTCCCGGAAGACGGACTCCACCGGCGCGATGAAGTCGACGACCTACACCTTCGACCCGCTGGACCGCACCACGTCGAAGACCGCAGCCGGCAAGACGACCGACTACACGTACCTGGGCCTGTCGAACAAGGTCCTCGACGAGAAGGTCGCCGGCGCGCTCACCAAGTCCTACCAGTACAGCCCGTGGGGCGAGCGCCTGTCGCAGGTCACGCACAACAGCGACGGCACGACCTCGGACGGCTACTACGGCTACAACAGCCACACCGACGTCGAAACCCTCACCGACTCGGGTGGTGACACCGAGGCCACCTACGGCTACACCGCCTACGGCAACAACGACGACTCCGAGTTCACCGGGATCGACAAGCCCGACGCCGCCGATCCGACGAAGGAGGACTACAACCCCTACCGCTTCAACGCCAAGCGCTGGGACTCGCGGTCCGGGACCTACGACATGGGCTTCCGCAACTACGACCCGGCGCTGAACCGCTTCACCACCCGGGACATGTACAACGGCGCCCTCGCCGACATGAACCTCGGCGCCGACCCCTACACCGGCAACCGCTACGCCTTCACCGGCGGCAACCCGACCACTCGACTCGAACTGGACGGACACACCAGCTGTGACATCACAGGCATGTGTGGGGGCGTCTACCGCGAAACACCGATGATCAAGGCAGAGCAGAGGGAAGGTGCTGCGATCAGGGCGGTGCGCAACGGTTCGTTGACGAGTTATAGCGGCAACGATTCCCCGAAGACCCCGAACGACAACGCCCCCTTCGACTCGAAGGAGCCGACGCCGAGCGAGCGTGCTTACTTCGTGAATCACGTGCTGCCCGAGTACGAGGCCTTGGTCAAGGCAGCTCAGGCGGCCGGTTGGGGGCTCACAGCCAAGCTCTGGAAGCACTACCGCGGCGCAAGCGGAGCCGACTACGACGTCGACTTCAACTACCTCAAGGACGATCCCGGTCTGCGCAAGGTCGTACAGGGACAGCTCGACGACTGGCAGGATCAAGCCTTGGCGAGTTGCCGCTCCGGAGGAGCCTGCGAGTTCAAAGCCGATTCCAAGTGGCTCGGTGTGAATCTCGAGACCAGTGACAACCACTTCGGCATCGGGCATGCACAGATCCGCATCACAGGAACCGCCATGTCAGACGGCAAGTCAGTCGGCATGATGTTCAACGTCCAGGTCTACAAGGACTGGAACTTCGACAAGGACAAGACGGCTCTCGGTATCAACCTGAGCAGATATGCGGCGATGCACGAGTACGGATACGCCCAGGAGTTTGCGATGACCTCGCAGAGTCCGACGTACGGCTACAACAACGTGTACTCGAATAGCTGGGGGTGACCGGAAGACCGATTGACCGTGGGGTGGGTGTGCGGAGCCGCACACCCACCCCACGGTCCGGATTCCCGTCGCCCGGCTACCCTCACGGTGGTACTCACCACAGTGGCCCCCGGAACAAAGGTGAAGTATGAAGGCGTTTGCGCTCTTGATCCGGCTCGGATGCGTCGTCGTATCAGCGATCGCGCCTCCAACGCTTCTCCATTACTTCCTGTCCGGGGTGTTCGAGGCGCAGTCCGGTGCGAGTACGCAGAGCGGAAGCCGCTGGGCAGGCGCGTTCCAGGTCGGTGTACCCGCCGCGGTCGTCGAGCTGGGGATCATCGTGGTTGTGCTGCTCTTCGCCAATGCAGCGAGCGCCGATCGGGCCTCACGATCTGCCCACGTCGTCGCTGTGGCGGTGGCGGCTCTGTGCGCCAGTGTTCCCACCTCGCTCTTCGTGGGTCTCCTCGCGTGGCCGGTGGTCCTGCCGGCCTGTACCGTGTCAGCCGCCCTGGCCGCCTCCGTCGTCATGCGATCCGCACCCGCAACCACGTCGCCCGCCGGTTCCTGACAACCGCCCAACGGCCGCGCCCCGCGGTTCCCGCCGGTCGGCGGGAACCGCGGGGCGCGGCTTCACGGGTCGGGTGCGGCGCACCGCCGCGGCTCAGGTGATCCGCACCGGGTTGACCACGTCCGCGATCAGCACCAGGACGGTGAAGCAGATGAAGATGCTCGCCACCACGTAGGCCACCGGCATCAGCTTCGCCACGTCGAACGGGCCGGGGTCGGGGCGGCGCAGCAGCCTGGCCGCCTGGCGTCGCAGCGACTCCCACAGGGCGCCCGCGATGTGTCCGCCGTCGAGCGGGAGCAGCGGGAGCATGTTGAACAGGAACAGGGACAGGTTGAATCCCGCGACCAGCATCACGGCCATGGCCAGCTGCTGGGAGGGCGGGATGTCGAGGGTGAAGATCTCGCCGCCGACGCGGGCGGCCCCGACCACGCCCATCGGGGAGTCGGGCTGCCGGGGCGCGCCGTTGAAGGCGGCGTCCCAGAGTGCGGGGATCTTGGCGGGGAGGGCGGCCAGGGAGTCGACGGCGTCGCCGACCCGGTCGCCCATCCACGTCACGGAGCCGCCGAAGTCCTGCCGGACGACGCCGGTGGCGGAGCTGAAGCCGAGGAATCCGGCCTCGACGTACTCGCCGCGGACGTAGGCGCCGCTGGAGTCCTTCTTGACGAGCTTGTTGGTGGCGATCTTCGCGTGCAGGGTGGCCTGCTCGCCGTCCCGGTCGACGACGATCGCGACGTTCTTGCCGGCGCTGTCGCGGATGAGGTCGGACAGGGTGTTCCAGTCCTCGGTCCGCCTGCCGTCGAAGGAGACGATCTTGTCGCCGGGTTTCAGCCCTGCAGCCTGGGCCGGGGACGCCGGGTCGGACTTCCGGCAGGTGTCGCGGTTCTCGCTCTGGGCGATGACACACGGCGAGACGGAGCTGACGGTGGTGGTCTGCTGCTGGATGCCGAAGGCCATCAGCACGGTGAGGAAGAGCCCGAACGCCAGGATGAGGTTCATGAACGGGCCCGCGAACATCACGATGACGCGCTTCCACGGCTTGCGCGTGTAGAACAGCCGGGTCTCGTCGCCGGGCTGGAGCTCCTCGAAGGCCGCCGACCGGGCGTCCTCGACCATGCTGCGCCAGGGCGAGGTGGAGCGGGCGGTGATCCGCCCGTCGTCGCCGGGCGGGAACATGCCGATCATGCGGATGTAGCCGCCGAGCGGGACCGCTTTGATGCCGTACTCGGTATCGCCCTTCTTCCGCGACCACACGGTCGGGCCGAATCCCACCATGTACTGCGGGACGCGGATGCCGAACATCTTGGCCGTGGACAGGTGGCCCAGCTCGTGCCAGGCGATGGAGACCAGCAGGCCGACCGCGAAGACGACTATGCCGAGGATCATCATCAGGGTCGTCATGCACGGGCCTCCGCCGTCGTCGCCGTCTTCGCCTCAGTGGTCGTCTTCGTGGTGTCCGCCGTCCGGGTCGTCAGTCGCCGGGCCCGGGCTCGCGCCCAGCTCTCCGCCTGGAGGACGTCCGGCACGGTCAGTGGGGTTCCCGTACCGGGGGTGCCGTGCTCCTCGACGACCCGGGTGACGGTCTCCATGATGCCGTTGAAGGGCAGCGCGCCGTTGCGGAAGGCCTCGACGCACTCCTCGTTCGCCGCGTTGAAGACCGCGGGGGCGGTGCCGCCCAGCTCGCCGACGTGCCGGGCGAGGTTCACGGCAGGGAAGGCCTCGTTGTCGAGCGGGAAGAACTCCCAGGTGGAGGCCCTGCTCCAGTCGAAGGCGGGGGCCGCGTCGGGGATCCGCTCGGGCCAGCCCAGGCCGACGGCGATCGGCCCGCGCATGTCGGGGGGCGTCGCCTGGGCGAGCGTGGATCCGTCCGTGAACTCCACCATCGAGTGAACATACGACTGCGGGTGGACGACCACCTCAATGCGGTCGAAGGGAATGTCGTAGAGCAGGTGTGCCTCGATGACTTCGAGGCCCTTGTTCACCAGGGTGGCGGAGTTGATGGTGATCACCGGGCCCATGGCCCAGGTGGGGTGGGCGAGGGCGTCCTCGACCGTCACGTCGGCCAGTTCGGCCCTGGTGCGGCCGCGGAACGGTCCGCCGGACGCGGTGACGACGAGTCTGCGCACGTCCGCGCGGGTGCCGGCGGCGAGGGCCTGGAACAGGGCGGCGTGCTCGGAGTCGACGGGGATGATCTGGCCGGGCGCGGCGAGCGCCTTCACCAGCGGGCCGCCCACGATGAGCGACTCCTTGTTGGCGAGCGCGAGCGTGCGGCCCGCCTCCAGGGCGGCGAGGGTGGGCGCGAGGCCGATGGAGCCGGTGATGCCGTTGAGGACGGTGTGGCAGTCGGAGGCGGCGAGGTGGGTGGCCGCGTCGGGCCCGGTGAGGATCTCGGGCGGCGACTGCCCGGGGCCGTACCGCGCGCTCAGTGCCTCGCGCAGCGCGGGTACGGCGTCCTCGCTGGCGACGGCGACGGTCCGCACCCGCAGCCGGTGCGCCTGCTCGGCGAGGAGGGCGACCCGGCTGCCGTGGGCGGACAGGCCGGTGACCCGGAACCGGTCCGGGTTGCGCAGCACGAGGTCGATGGCCTGGGTGCCGATCGACCCCGTGGAGCCGAGGATCACCACGTCCTTCGGACCGTCGGCCGTCACCGGATCGTGGACGAGATGCGGGTCGGCGAGGGGTGCTGGGCTGTCGCTCATCCCCCCATTGTTGCGGTTGCGGCCGCGGAGGAGGACAGGGTGTCCCCCGCACGGGGGGCCACCGGGGTGTCACCGGGTGTACCGGGTTGCCGGAACGATCCGCTCCGCGGCGAGTGCACCGGCGCCGCGAGGCCTGCGCGGGCGCCGGTGCGCGGGGTGTCCTCGGGCGCCCCGAGCGGCCGCCGGCCCCCGGGGCGTCCTCGGGCCCCTGTGCGGGCGGCCGCCGGCACTCGGGTGTCCTCTCGGCCGGCTGCGCGCGGGTCCCGCGGCCCGCGGCCGGCAGGGGTCACCGGATCGGGCGGTGGACGTTCTCCTTCCCGCTGGGGCCGGGCGTGGCGTCGGCGATCCAGGGGCCGTCGTCCGACGGGTCGACGACGCCCTGTTCCAGCCACTCGTGGGTGCCGGCGAGGACGCCGTCGACGACCTTGCGGTCCAGGTCGTCGGTGTTGGTCCACAGGCGGTCGAACAGTTCGTCGACGCGGATGCGGGCCTGGCGGCAGAAGGCGTCGGCGAGCTGGTAGGCGGCGGGGCCGTGCTCGCCGCGGCGGCGGAGGTGCTCGGCGCGGACGCAGGCGGCGCTCATCGCGAACAGTTCGGCGCCGATGTCGACGACGCGGCCGAGGAAGCCCTGCTTGGTCTCCATGCGGCCCTGCCAGCGGGACATGGCGTAGAAGGTGGAGCGGGCCAGTTTGCGGGCGTGCCGTTCGACGTAGCGCAGGTGGCCGGAGAGGTCGGCGTCGTGCTTGAACTCGGCGTAGGACGACGGCAGCTGGCCGGGTCCGGCGACGAGTTTCGGCAGCCAGCGGGCGTAGAAGGCGCCGGCGTTCGCGCCCGCCCTCGCCTTGTCGGAGAGGGACTTCTCGGGGTCGATGAGGTCGCCCGCCACCGACAGGTGGGCGTCGACGGCCTCCCGGGCGATGAGCAGGTGCATGATCTCGGTGGAGCCCTCGAAGATGCGGTTGATGCGCAGGTCGCGCAGCAGTTGCTCGGCGGGGACGCCGCGCTCGCCGCGGGCCCGCAGCGACGCGGCGGTCTCGAAGCCGCGTCCGCCGCGGATCTGGACGAGCTCGTCGGCCATCAGCCATGCCATCTCCGAGCCGTAGAGCTTGGCGAGGGCGGCCTCGATGCGGATGTCGTTGCGGTCCTCGTCGGCCATCTGGGAGGACAGGTCGACGACGGCCTCCAGGGCGAAGGTGGTCGCGGCGATGAAACTGATCTTGGAGCCGACGGCCTCGTGCCGGGCGACCGGCTTGCCCCACTGCTCGCGCACGGCGGACCACTCGCGAGCGATCTTCAGGCACCATTTGCCGGAGCCGACGCACATCGCGGGCAGCGAGAGGCGGCCGGTGTTGAGGGTGGTCAGGGCGATCCTCAGGCCCTGGCCCTCCTCGCCGACGCGGTGCGCGGCGGGCACCCGGACCCGGTGGAAGCGGGTGACGCCGTTCTCGATGCCGCGCAGGCCCATGAAGGCGTTGCGGTTCTCGACGGTGATGCCCTCGGACGCGGCCTCGACGACGAACGCGGTGATGCCGCCGCGGTGGCCCTCCGACTTCGGGACGCGGGCCATCACGACCAGCAGGTCGGCGACGACGCCGTTGGTGGTCCACAGCTTGACGCCGTCCAGGACGTAGTCGTCGCCGTCCGGGACGGCGGTGGTGGCGAGCCGCGCCGGGTCGGAGCCGACGTCCGGCTCGGTGAGCAGGAAGGCGGAGATGTCGGTGCGGGCGCAGCGCGGCAGGAACGCGTCCTTCTGCTCCTGCGTGCCGAACTGCTTCAGCGGCTGCGGGACCCCGATGGACTGGTGGGCGCTGAGCAGCGCGCCGATCGCCGGGCTGGCCGTGCCGGCCAGGGCGAGGGCCTTGTTGTAGTAGACCTGCGTCAGGCCGAGGCCGCCGTACTTCGTGTCGATCTTCATGCCGAGCGCGCCGAGTTCCTTCAGCCCGCTCACCGTCTCGTCGGGGATGCGGGCCTCGCGTTCGATGCGGGCCGAGTCGACCTGCGTCTCGCAGAAGTCGCGCAGCTTGGCGAGGAACTCCTCGCCGCGCTGGACGTCCTCGTCGGCCGGGACCGGGTGGGGGTGGAGGAGGTCGAGCCGGAACCGGCCCAGGAACAGTTCCTTGGCGAAGCTCGGCTTTCGCCAGTCCTGTTCCCGGGCCGCCTCCGCCACTCGACGGGCTTCGCGCTCGGTGACGGTTGGTTTACTGGATGGAGCGGACATGAGGCTCACCTCGCCGCGAATCGGGATCTTGGGCTGTTTTGCCTACCGACGGGTGCTACTCGATCGTATGTACCCGATCCGGGGCGCGGTCACCAGTCCGCGCGCGGCCGTTCGGCCGATGTCCGCGTGTAGTGTGCGGTGCCATGACCGCCACACGTCCCGCCGAGCGGGCCCCCGTCCCGCGGCGCACCTCCCGGCTTCTCGTCCTGGACCACCGGAACCGGCTGCTGCTGCTGTGCGGGCGCGATCCGCGCGCCGAGGGGGCCCGCTGGTGGTTCACGGTGGGCGGGGAGGTGGAGGCCGGGGAGGACTTCACCGCGGCCGCGCTGCGCGAGATGCGGGAGGAGACCGGGCTCGAGCTGGGGGCTTCGCGGCTCGGCCCGCCGGTGTGGACCCGGAACGCGCTGTTCAGCGTCGACGGCGTCCGCTTCGACCAGTACGAGGAGTACCGCCCCGCCCGCGTCACCTCCGCCGAGGCCGCCCGCATGCGCATCGACACCCGGGAGGCCCGCTACGGGCACGCATGGTGGTCGGTGGACCGGCTGGCCGGCACCGGGGAGGCGGTACGGCCGAAGGGCATGGCGGGGCTGCTGCCGGCGGTGTACGCGGGCGGTCCGGGCGGCGTGGTCCATCTCGGCGACGTGGACGAGGACCGCACTGACGGGTGAGAGGCCCCCGCGGCGGGGCGACCGGGACGGCGGCACCGGGACGGCGGCACCGGGACGGCGACGGCCGAGCCCCCGCACAGCGGGCTCGGCCGTCCCCGTCCGGGTCGCAAGGTCAGAGGGCGAGGCCGGTCAGGACCATCACCCGCTCGTAGGTGTAGTCGTCCATCGCGAACCGCACGCCCTCGCGGCCCACGCCGGACTGCTTGGCGCCGCCGTACGGCATCTGGTCGGCACGGTAGGAGGGCACGTCGCCGATCACCACGCCGCCGACCTCCAGGGCGCGGTGGGCGCGGAAGGCGGCCTGCAGGTCGTGGGTGAACACCCCTGCCTGGAGGCCGTACCTGGAGTCGTTGACGGCGGCGAACGCCTCGTCCTCGCCGTCGACCCGCTGCACGGTGAGGACCGGTCCGAAGACCTCCTCGCAGGCGAGGGTGACGCCGGCCGGCACGTCGGTGAGGACGGTCGGGGCGTAGGAGGCACCGTCGCGCTTGCCGCCGGTGAGCAGGGCGGCACCGGCCTCGACGGCCTCGTCGACCCAGGCCTCGACGCGGCGCGCGGCGTCCTCGCTGACCAGCGGGCCGACGTCGGTCGCGTCCTCGCTCGGATCGCCGGTGACCTGGGCCTCCACGGCGGCGACGATGCGCGGCAGGAGCCGGTCGTACAGCGAGGCGTCGGCGATGACGCGCTGCACGGAGATGCAGGACTGCCCGCCCTGGTAGTTGGAGAAGGCGGCGATGCGCTGCGCGGCCCGGTCCAGGTCGGCGTCGGCGGCCCAGTCCCCGAGGACGACGGCGGCGCCGTTGCCGCCGAGTTCCAGGGTGCAGTGCTTGCGCGGCACCGAGTCCATGATCGCGTACCCGACCTTCTCGGAACCGGTGAAGGAGATCACCGGCAGCCGCTCGTCCTGGACGAGGGCGGGCATGCGGTCGTTGGAGACCGGCAGGACGGACCAGGTCCCGGCGGGCAGTTCGGTCTCGGCGAGCAGTTCGCCGATCACCAGGCCGGACAGCGGGGTGGCCGGCGCGGGCTTGAGGATGATCGGCGCACCGGCCGCGATCGCGGGCGCCACCTTGTGGGCGCAGAGGTTCAGGGGGAAGTTGAACGGCGCGATGCCGAGCACGACGCCCTTGGGGAAGCGGCGGGTGAAGGCGAGGCGCCCCTGACCGCCCGGGTCGGTGTCCAGCCGCTGGGCCTCGCCGCCGTTGAAGCGTCGGGCCTCCTCGGCCGCGAAGCGGAACACCGAGACCGCGCGGCCGACCTCGCCGCGGGCCCACTTCATCGGCTTGCCGTTCTCGGCGGAGATCAGCCGCGCGATCTCCTCGGTGCGCTCCACCAGACGCCGGCTGACGTGGTCGAGCGCGGCGGCGCGGACGTGGGCCGGGGTGGCGGCGAGTTCGTCCCGTACCGCGTACGCGGCGGCCACCGCCTCCTCGACCTGCGCGTCGGTCGGGACGCTGACCCTGCCGACGAGCCGGCCGTCCCACGGGGAGGTGACGTCGAAGGCGTCCTCGCCGGTGGCCTGGCGGCCGGCCAGCCAGAAGGCGTGGGTGGCGGCAACGGTGTTCTCTGGCATCTGCGAGTCCCGGCCTTTCCGCGTTCGGAGGTGTTGCTGTGCTGTCCCGGACCACGGTAGGGCGGAGGGCCGACGGTGGCGTTTGTCCGGCACGTAGCAGTCAGGCGCCGCGGCGCGCCTGTTTGGACTACTCGGCCTGGAACAGCCGGCGCCCCGCCCCTGCGCCCCGGGCCGCGCCGCTCCACCGACGGCGCGGCAGGCGGGAATCTTCCCCCCTCAGGGGGAAGGGGATGTCAATCGGCGGAGGTCGCCTTCAGCGCCATCCACAGCTCCATCCGCACGTCCGGATCGTCCAGCGAACGCCCCAGGATCTCCTCCACCCGCCGCATCCGGTAGCGCAGGGTGTGCCGGTGGACGCCCAGATCGGCGGCGGCCGCGTCCCACTGCCCGTGCCGGGACAGCCAGGCCCGCAGGGAGGCGACCAGGTCGCCGCGCCCGGTGGCATCGTGCTCGTACAGCGGCCGCAGCAGGCTGTCCGCGAACGCGCGGACGGCGTCGTCGGCGAGCAGCGGCAGCACCGATCCGGCCGCCAACCGCTCGTGTTCCACGCACACCCGGCCACGCCGCCGCGCCACCGACAGCGCCTGTTCGGCCTGCTTGTACGCGGCGGCGGCCGCGATCGGCCCGGACGGCGCGGACAGGCCGACCGCCAGCCCGCTCTCCTCCCCGCCGGCGGCCTGCCTCCGGCGCTCGCCGGGGCGGGCGGCCTCCAGGGCCGCCGCGTGGTCGGTGCAGGCGGCCACCGCGGCGCCCCCGTCGACGGCCAGCACCACCAGCCGCTCGCCGTCGGGTACGACGAGCACCGACTCCCCCGCCCGGGCGGCCGCCGCCTCCGCGGTCTCCGCGAGCGCGGCGAGCGGATCGTCGCCGGTTTCGGCGTCCGCGGACGGCTGCTCCTTGGCGGCGGTACGGGACTCGGCGGGCGCCCGCGCACCGGCCGCCGATGAGGCTTCGGCGACGATCACCCGGAACGGCGCGTCCAGCAGCCCGCCGTACAGGTCGCCCGCGACCGCGCGGGCGTGGTCGGGCTGACCGGCGAGGAGCATCCGCAGCACCGCGGCGCCGAGGCGCTGCTCCGCGGCGTGCAGTGAGCGGGAGCGTTCGGTGGTGAGGGTGAGCAGGGCGATGGCCGAGTGCACGGCGTACCGTTCGGCGGTGCCGAGGGCGGCGGCGGTACCGACGGCGAGCGCGGCCCGCGGGCGGCGCCCGGTGCCGAGGGAGTGCAGCTCGATCCGGTCCTCGTGGTCGGGGCCGCCGGCCACCGCGGACGCGGGCGCGGGGCGCTCCCGCAGCCGTTCCACGTCCGGGGTGAGCCGGGCCGCGCGGCGCCCCGCCCATTCGGGCGCGGTGGCGACGACCGCCCCGGAGGCGTCGTAGAGCGCCGCCCAGCCGTCGACCTGCGCGGCGAGCGCGGCGAGCAGCCCCTCGGGGCCGGCGTTCAGGGCCTGCCTGGTCAACTCCCGCTGCGCGGCGAACCCCGCGGTGACGGACCGGTACTGGTCGGCCGCGATGGCGGCGGACACGGCCTTGCTGATGGCCAGGAAGGGGGTGGGGCGAGGCACCTCCAGCAGCGGCAGGCCTTCCTCGGCGGCGGCTTCCACCAGGGCCTGCGGGATCTCCTCGTAGTTGACGCCGACGGCGAAGCCCAGTCCGACGACGCCGGCCGCGGCCAGCCGGTGCACGTACCGGCGCATCGCCTCGGGGCTTTCCGCGTCCAGTTTCAGCGCGGTGATCAGCAGCAGTTCGCCGCCCTCCATGTAGGGGACGGGGTCGGCGAGCTCGCTCGCGTGCACCCAGCGGACGGGCACGTCCAGGCGGTCCGCACCGGCGCGCACGGTCAGTCTGAGCGCGGAGTGGTGGACGAGCGAGGCGAGAGTGGGAGGCATCGGGCCTTCAGATCGACGGCGTCGCCCGGGCGACGGTTCCAGGTCTGCGCGGAGCCGGTGATCCTCCGGTCCCGGCGGTCCCGCGACCGCGAGCCGGGGGACCGGGCGGCCCAGGGGATCACGTGGTCCCAGGGATCGCGTGGTCCCAGGGATCGCGTGGTCCCGGGGATCGCGTGGTCCCGGGCGCCGACGGTCCCGGGGATCAGTTGGCCGCCGTGGAGCAACGGCCTACCCCGATTGTGCCTCACCGTCCGGTCCCTCCGCTCCCCCCTCGGCCGGCGGGCCGCGTCACCCCCTCAGGTCGACCAGGGACGGCGGCGCGTGCTCGCCCTGCACGGTGGTCAGCGACAGCACCGCGTGCCCGGGCGGCACCTCGTGCGCCAGCTCGGAGGCGGACCACCTCTCCCGCTCCACCTGGCGGACGGTCACGCCCTCCGTGGTCACCGCCTTGCCGGTGACCAGCTTGCGCAGGGCGTGCAGGGCGCGGGCCATGGGCTGGTCGGCGAAGACGGTGTACTGGGAACGGTCCTCCGTCTCCACCCACTCGGTGCCCCAGGCCTGTGCGAACCGGCCGCCGTCCCAGGTGGTGACCCCGGACAGGGCCATCCGGCAGCCCACCGCCCCGTACAGCGGGCCGTGCAGGGCCTCGGGGAGATCGCCGACGGAGCGCAGCGCGAGCACCACGCCCGCGTTCCCCGAGCGCAGACCCTGGATGCGGCGCACCGACCCGGGGGTCACCGCGCCGGTGGCGTCGTCCAGGACCAGGCAGGCGAAGTGGCTGCGGCCGCGCTCCCGGGCGGCGGCGGTGAACAGGGTGAGCACCAGTCGGGCGAGCAGCCGGGCCGCTTCCTCGTGGCCGTGTTCCGGCAGGTCGATGCGGACGCGCAGCGGGTGGTGGGCGACCGAGCGCAGCGAGAACGGCCGGATGGTGTCGCCGCCGGAGCCGAGGAACCCGGCGAAGGCCGGCCGGTCCAGCAGTGCTAGCCGGTCGGCGAGCACCGGTCCGGGATCGCCGGGGGTGCCGGCGAGTCGGACCCGGGCGTCGAGTTCGCGGCGCAGTACGGCGTGGTCCCGGCCGGTCAGCGCGGTGCGCAGGTCCGTCAGGGCTTCCGGGTCGCCCTCCAGCAGCTTCCGCAGCACGGGCAGGGTGGGGAAGGCGCCGTGCACCGCACGGTACGGGCCCAGGAGTTGGGCCAGAGCGGTCGCGGCCCGCGGGGTGCTCCCGCCGTCGAGGTCCCCGGCGAGCGCCTCGGCGAGCAGGGCGGCGGCCTCGTCGGGGTCGTCGGTTCCGGCGTAGGGGTCGAGGTCGTGCGGGGAGGCGGGGTCGCCGATGCGGATGACGACGTCGAAGGCACCGTCGGGACCGAGCGGCGCCCCGGCCGCGCCGACGGCGACGACGGCGCACTGCCCGGTGAGCGCGCGCAGGGCGAGGGACTCCACGATCGGGGCGACGACGCGGCGGGTCTTGCCCGAACCGGCCGGGCCGACGAGCAGGAGGGAGGTGCCGAGGGTCTCCGGTTCGAGGGCGGCGCCGGCACCCGTGTACGCGTGCGGGGTGCGGTCGCCGGGCACCCAGCGCCCGATGCGGACCTGGCCGGCGAGCAGATCGTGGCGGGCGGTGCGTGCGGGGAGGTCGCGCGCGCCGGAGGGGTGGGTGAGCGCGGCGGCGCCCTGCCGCAGCACGGTGTCGGTGAACTCGGCCAGGCGGCCCTCGGCGCGGGCCCGGGCACCGGCGTGGCTCAGGCGGGCGCAGTCGACGTCGTTCATCCGTCCGGCGAGCAGTTCGGCGGTGAGCAGGTCGGCCGCCCGGTGCTGTCCGGCCTCGCGCAGGGCGGGCCAGTGGACGGGGGGCGGGGCGTCCGGCGCGGCGGGTCGGCGGCCGCCCTCGGTCCGGCGGGTGGCGCGCCAGCGGCCTGCGCAGCCCCGCCAGTCGCCCACCCGGGCGAAGGGCCAGACGACGAGGAGGGCGACGACCGTGTACAGGCCGTAGACGTACAGCGGGTCCTGGATCAGGCCGTAGCCGTCGGAGAAGATGACGGTGAGGCTGAGCAGACCGTCGACGATCGGCACGGGGGCCCAGAAGGACCCGGGGACGGCACCGGGGAAGACGAGCGCCAACGAGAGCAGAGCGAACACGCCGGCGAGCCCGGCCCTGCGCGGCTGCGGCTTGCCCTCGAACCAGAACCGGACGGCCTTGCCCCAGCTGCCGAGGCGTGCCATGCCCCCGAAGATCACTAGGAAGGCGGCATCCCGGTAGGCACTCAGGGCATACACCCCCCACTTGCCGTCCTGGGGCGACTTCGGTGACATCGAGGGCTGCCACCACCAGTCGTCCGGGGTGATCAGGCGGAGCGGAGCCCACTGGTAGGGGATGGCAGCCTGTCGCCACAGCGCCCAGAGGATCATCCCCGCGATGGCCGGAATGACGATGCCGGCGACGGTGGCGGCATCCAGGCGGCGGCGCTGCCCCTCCTGCCGGGGCGGACGGTAGCCCAGCCGCCAGATGCCGGGCCGGGCCTGGGGCCGCGGCTCGTTCAGCCATTCGGCGGCGGCCGACCGGGTGCTCTGCTCCGGTGCGTGCACCGGACGCGGCGGCACCGCCGGGGCGTCCGGCGGCCTGGGCGGCACCGCGGGGGTGCCCGGCGGCCGCGCCGGACGCGGTACCGGGTTCGCTCGGGTGCCGCGCGCCTCGTACGTCCCGTCGGCGTCCATCGCCCCTGCCCCCTGACCAGCCGTTCCGTCCACCATCAGCGAGTCAATCTAACGCCCCCGCAAGGGCAGTTCACCGATTACGCGCCCGATGACGCGCCGCTGCCGCCGGAGCCGCCCCGCGACCGGACGGCCACCGCTATGTCCACCACGGACAAGCCGCCTGGTCGAAGACGCCCACATGGAGCATGCCCACCCTTCCTTCCCCGCCCTAGCCTGCGAGAAAAGAAGGCAAGTATCCGCAAAACCCCCAGGAGCCCCGCATGACCGCAGTTCCGCAGGAGCGCCGCGTCGTCACCGCCATCCCCGGCCCCAAGTCGCAGGAGTTGCAGGCCCGCCGTACCGCCGCGGTCGCGCAGGGCGTGGGGTCGGTGCTGCCCGTGTTCACCGCGCGTGCGGGCGGCGGAATCATCGAGGACGTCGACGGCAACCGTCTGATCGACTTCGGCTCGGGTATCGCGGTGACGTCGGTGGGGGCGTCCGCCGAGGCCGTGGTGCGCCGGGCGAGCGCCCAGCTCCAGGACTTCACCCACACCTGCTTCATGGTGACGCCGTACGAGGGCTACGTCGCCGTCGCCGAGGCGCTGGCCGAGCTGACCCCTGGCGACCATGCCAAGAAGTCGGCGCTGTTCAACAGCGGCGCCGAGGCCGTCGAGAACGCCGTCAAGATCGCTCGCGCGTACACCAAGCGGCAGGCGGTCGTGGTGTTCGAGCACGGCTACCACGGCCGTACGAACCTCACGATGGCCCTGACGTCGAAGAACATGCCGTACAAGCACGGCTTCGGCCCGTTCGCCCCCGAGGTGTACCGGGTGCCGGTCGCCTACGGCTACCGCTGGCCGACCGGCCCGCAGAACGCGGGGCCGGAGGCGGCCAGGACGGCCATCGACCAGATCGCCAAGCAGGTCGGCGCGGAGAACGTGGCCGCGATCGTCATCGAGCCGCTGCTCGGCGAGGGAGGCTTCATCGAGCCGGCGAAGGGCTTCCTGCCGGCGCTGCGCCAGTTCGCGTCCGACAACGGCATCGTCTTCGTCGCCGACGAGATCCAGTCCGGCTTCTGCCGCACCGGCCAGTGGTTCGCCTGCGAGGACGAGGGCATCGTCCCCGACCTGATCACCACGGCCAAGGGCATCGCCGGCGGTCTGCCGCTCGCCGCGGTCACCGGCCGCGCCGAGATCATGGACGCCGCGCACGCGGGCGGCCTGGGCGGCACCTACGGCGGCAACCCGGTCGCCTGCGCCGGCGCGCTGGGGGCGATCGAGACGATGAGGGAACTCGACCTCAACGCACGCGCCAAGGCGATCGAGGCGACCATGAAGTCCCGGCTGTCCGCGATGCAGGACAAGTTCGACGTCATCGGCGAGGTCCGCGGCCGCGGTGCGATGATCGCCATCGAACTGGTCAAGGACCGTGCGACGAAGGAGCCGCACCCGGAGGCGACCGCGGCACTGGCCAAGGCCTGCCACCAGGAGGGGCTGCTGGTGCTGACCTGCGGCACCTACGGCAACGTGCTGCGGTTCCTGCCGCCGCTGGTCATCGGCGAGGAGCTGCTCGACGAGGGCCTGGACATCATCGAGCAGGCGTTCGCCCGCATCTGAGCACTCCACCGCACATCGCACAGGTCGGGACCGATGGGCGCAGAGCGTGTGAAGAAGGTGTGCGAGGTGGATGACAGCAGCCGGTTCCGCCTGTCGGAGCCGCACGCCCTGCCGTAGGTTCTACGCGGATGAGAGATACCCACTGTCCTCGGGTGACCGGGGACGGTGATGCCGGGCCGGGGCCTCCCCAGCTTCGACCTGGTCGTGCCCTGGCGCACACCACCGGGGCCTGACGGTTCCGGATCTCCTCACCGATCGGACGGTCGCCCGCCCCAAACCCCCCGGGGCGCGCGGCGATCCGGTCCGGACGGCCGTCCCGGAGCCATCCCCCCCGTTCCGGGGCGGCCGGCCTCCTTCTCCCTCCCGGCGGTTCCCCCTTCCCGGGATCGCTCCCTCCCAGCGGTCCCTGCCGGCGCCTCCTCGGGTGCGGCCGGCAGTGGCATGCTCCGTGCCGGTGCCGCGCGTGAGCGGAGCCGAGCGACCGGCACGGGGCATCCGGTGCGGCCACCCGAGGTGCGGCCCCGCCCGGGCCACCCGGGGTGCGGCCCCGGTCGAGGGCCGCGGGCGCACGGCCTGACAGGCTGTACCCCATGCCGCTCTCCCCCGATCCCGCCCGGCACCGGCACGGCGCGGGCCGCGCCCCGGACCCCGGGCGGGCGGGTCCGGGCACCTTTCCGTCCCTGCTGCTCGCCTCCGCCGCCGTGCTGTTCGCCCTGGTCACCTGGCAGGTGGTCGCGGGCGGACCGCTGGTCGGGGCGGACGAGGCCGCCAGCCGCGCGCTGCTCCACCCGGACCGGTTCTCCGAACTGCTGTCCGGTCTGGGCGACGCGCAGGTCGCCGTGCCGGTGCTGCTCGCGGCCGCGGTGTGTGCCGGGGTCCGGCGGCGGGCGGCGGGCGAGGCGCGCTGGTGGCTGCCGCCGCTGGGTGCGGCGGCGGCGATGGCGCTGGTGCCCGTGCTGGTGGTGCCGCTGAAGGAGTGGACCGGCCGGCCCGGCACCCCGGCGGTGCCGCCGGCGGTGGGGTACTACCCCTCCGGGCACACCGCCACCGCGGTCGTCGCCTACGGTGCGGCGACACTGCTGCTGCATCCCCTGCTCGCCTCGGCGGTCGCCCGCCGGCTGCTCGTCGCCTGCTGCGCCGTCCTGGTGCTGGGGGTGTCGTACGGGCTGGTGCGCCGGGGCTACCACTGGCCGCTGGACGTGGTGGCGAGCTGGTGTCTGGGGATCCTGCTGCTGGGACCGGGGTGGCCGGGGCTCAGCCGAAGTAGTCGTCGAAGGTGTGCTGGAACTCCCGGTTCCCGTAGCGGTCCCAGTTGATCGACCAGGTCATCAGGCCCCGCAGCCCCGGCCAGGTGCCGTGGGTGGCGTAGCCGCCGCAGTCGCTGCCCCGGGTCAGGCAGTCCAGAGCCGTGGTGACCTCGGACGGGGAGACCCAGCCGTTGCCCGCGTTGGTCGAGGCGGGCATGCCGATGGCGACCTGGTCCGGGCGCAGCGGCGGGAAGGCCTCGTCGGGGTCGCCGGCGACGGGGAATCCGGTCAGGAGCATGTCCGTCATGGCGATGTGGAAGTCCGCGCCGCCCATCGAGTGGTACTGACCGTCCAGGCCCATGATCGGGCCGGAGTTGTAGTCCTGGACGTGCAGCAGGGTCAGGGCGTCGCGCAGGGCGTAGATGACCGGCAGGTAGGCGCCGCAGCGCGGGTCCTGGCCGCCCCACTGGCCGGTGCCGTAGTACTGGTAGCCCATCTGGACGAAGAACGTCTCCGGCGCCATCGTCAGCACGAAGTCGTCGCCGTAGCGCGCCTTCAGGGACTTCAGGGCCGAGACGAGGTTCACGATCACCGGTGTCGTGGGGTGCCGGAAGTCGGTGTCGTCGGCGTCCAGGGAGAGCGAGTGGCCCTCGAAGTCGATGTCCAGGCCGTCCAGGCCGTACTCGTCGATGATCTTCGAGACGGAGGCGACGAAGGCGTCCCGGGCGGCGGCGGTGGTCAGCCGTACCTGGCCGTTCTGGCCGCCGATGGAGATCAGCACCTTCTTCCCGGCCGCCTGCTTGGCCCTGATGGCCGCCTTGAAGTCGGCGTCGCTCTCGGCGTTCGGGCAGTCCGCGACCGGGCAGCGGGTGAAGCGGATGTCGCCGGAGGTGGCGGAGGTCGGTTCGCCGAAGGCGAGGTCGATGACGTCCCAGCTGTCGGGGACGTCGGCCATGCGGGTGTAGCCGGAGCCGTTGGCGAAGCTGGAGTGGAGGTAGCCGACCAGGGCGTGGGGCGGGAGGCCTGGGGTGCCGCCGCCGGTTCCGGAGGTCGTGGTCGCCGTGACCGCGGCCGACTTCGGGGACTCGCCGGCCCGGTTCACCGCGGTGACCCGGAAGGTGTACGCGGTGTCGGGCGACAGCCCGGTCACGGTGGCCGAGGGGCTGCTCACCGTCCGGTCCTTCGCCCCGTCGCGGTAGACGGCGTAGCCGGTGGCGCCGGCCACCGCGGGCCAGGAGAGGGCGACGCTCGACGAGGTGACGGTGCCGACCGGCGGTGCCTCCGGCGCGGCGGGCGGCTGTTCGGTGCCGCCCGCCGGTCCGGTCAGGGAGACGTCGTCGGCGTGGTAGGCGCCGGTGCCGTACCAGCCGTGCAGGTAGAGGGTGACCTCTGTGGTGGACGGGCCGGTGCGGAATCCGGTCGTCAACTGCTGCCAGTCGGGGGCCGACTGGGTCCAGGTGGAGACGTCGGTGGTGCCGGTGCCGTCGGCGCCCAGGTAGACGTAGGAGCCGCGGACCCAGCCGGACAGGGTGTAGGAGGAGTCCGGCTGCACTGCCACGGTCTGCGTGCAGCGGGCGTTGTCGCTGCCGGCGGGGGTCGCCTGCAGCGCCGAGGTGCCGGTGCGCACCGGAGTGGTGACCGTCGTGCCGCTGTCCGCCGTGCAGGACCAGTTGTCGAGGCCCGCCTCGAAGCCGCCGTTGCGGACGAGGTCGGCGTCGGCTGCACGGGCGGCCGACGGGAGTGCGGTCATACCGGTCGCGGCGAGCGCCGCGGCCGTGAGCAGGGCGGCCAGGCGGGGTCTGGAGCGGTCCACAAGTACCTCCGGGCATGGGGGAGTTCGGGAGGGTGGAGCGCAGCCAATTTGGTCCAGACCAATCTTCTTGTCAAGGCCTCCCGCGGCGGGGCCGCCGCCGCGGCCCGGCATCGATCAGTACGCGTCCCCCTCCCCTCTCCCGCCCTCCGGATCCGAGGCGAGGCCCGCCGCAGCCTCGTGCATCGCCAGTTCCAGCAGCGCCGGATCGGTGAGGGCGCCCGAGCCGTCCGGGGGGACGAGCCAGCGGACGCCGCCCGCCGAGCGGCCCGGGTACGGCACGACGATCCAGGTGCCCGCCCCGGCAGTGCGGATACCGGTGCCCAGCCAGCGGGCGGCGGTGCCGGGCGGCACCAGGAACCCCATGCGGTGGTCGCCGGCGTCGACCAGCACCGGCCCCGGCCGGTCGAGGATGCGGGTCAGCACGTCGAGGGTGGGGTACCCGAGTGCACCCGGCAGGATCAGCACGTCCCAGGCCCTGCCGGCGGGCAGCAGCGCGACCCCGAGGGGGCTGCGCTCCCATTCCCAGCGGCAGGCCTCGGGATCCGGCGCGACGGATGCCAGCCACTCGACCGCCGTCTTGCTCCCGGCCATGCGAGGACCTCGCTCTCTCTCCTGGTTCGCTCCTGGACGCGGTCGCGTCGGAGGGGGAGAGCGAGGTCCGCCGCCCGCATTACGCGGGTTTCCGGAACCTTTGCCACGCGGGTTTCCGGAACCTTTCCGGTCCGCACCGGGGCGTGCCCGGCGCCGGCACCGCGTCAGCTGTCGAAGCCGAGGCCCAGCCGGTCCATCGTCCGCAGCCACAGGTTGCGGTGCCCGCCCCGCGCGTCCGCCCTGGCCAGGGACCACTTCGTCAGCGCGATACCGGTCCAGGCGAAGGGCTCGGGAGGGAACGGCAGCGGCTTGGTGCGCACCATCCGCAGCGAGGTGCGCTCGGTGGTCTCACCGGCCAGCAGGTCCAGCATCACCTCCGCGCCGAACCGGGTCGCACCCACGCCCAGGCCGGTGTAGCCCGCCGCGTACGCGACCCGGCCCCGGTGCGCGGTGCCGAAGAACGGCGAGAAGCGCGTGCAGGTGTCGATCGCACCGCCCCAGGCGTGCGAGAAGCGGACGCCCTCCAACTGCGGGAAGCAGGTGAAGAAGTGCTCGGCGAGCCTGGCGTACGTCTCCGGGCGCTCGTCGTACTCGGCGCGCACCCGGCCGCCGAAGGGGTAGACCGCGTCGTAGCCGCCCCACAGGATGCGGTTGTCGGCGGTGAGCCGGAAGTAGTGGAACTGGTTGGCCGAGTCGCCGAGTCCCTGCCGGTTCCGCCAGCCGATCGACGCCAGCCGGTCCGCGCTCAGCGGCTCCGTCATCAGGGCGTAGTCGTACACCGGGACGGTGTACGGCCGCGCCCTGCGCACCAGACTCGGGAAGACGTTCGTGCCGAGTGCGACCCGGCGGGCCCGGACCCGGCCGTAGGGGGTGCGTACGGCCATGCCGGCGCCGTGCGGCACCAGGTCGAGCGCGGGCGTGTGCTCGTACACGCGGACACCCAGGGCGAGGCAGGCCCGTTTCAGCCCCCAGGCCAGCCTGGCCGGGTTGAGCATCGCCACCCCCCGGCGGTCGTACAGGCCCGCCAGGAAGGTCGGCGAGTCGACCTGCCCGCGCACGGCGTCGGCGTCGAGGAAGTCGATGCCGTCCGCCAGACCCCTGTCGCGCAGCTCCCGGTGCCAGTCCCGCAGCTCCTGCGCCTGGTAGGGCTCGGTCGCGACGTCGATCTCGCCGGTGCGCTCGAAGTCGCAGTCGATCGAGTGGCGGGCGACCGCGGCCTCGATGGCGTCGAGGTTGCGGGCGCCCAGCTCCTCGAGGCGGTGGATCTCGTCCGGCCAGCGGGCGAGGCCGTTCGGCAGCCCGTGGGTGAGGGAGGCGGCGCAGAAGCCGCCGTTGCGGCCGGAGGCGGCCCAGCCCGCCTCGCGGCCCTCCAGCAGGACCACGTCCCGCCGCGGGTCGCGCTCCTTGGCGAGGAGCGCGGTCCACAGTCCGCTGTAGCCGCCGCCGACGACCAGCAGGTCGCAGGTCTCGGCCGCGGTGAGCGCGGGTTCCGGCCGGGGCCTGCCCGGGTCGTCCAGCCAGTACGCGGCCGGCCGGGCGTCGGCGAGCGAGGCGGTCCAACGGCTCATGGCGCTCGGGGCCATGATGTCAACTCCCTACGGGGTCTGTGCCTTCTGCTTGGAACGGCGGTTGCCCATGACCATGGAGGCCAGGACGAACAGCACGGCGACCAGGAACATGGCCGTGCCGATGACGTTGATCTGGACGGGGGTGCCGCGCTGCGCCGAACCCCACACGTACATGGGGAAGGTGACGGTCGAGCCGGCGTTGAAGTTGGTGATGATGAAGTCGTCGAAGGAGAGCGCGAAGGCGAGCAGCGCACCCGCCGCGATGCCGGGCGCCGCGATGGGCAGGGTCACCCGCAGGAACGTCTGCACCGGTCCCGCGTACAGGTCCTGCGCGGCCTGCTCCAGGCGCGGGTCCATCGACATCACGCGGGCCTTGACCGCGGTGACGACGAAGCTCAGGCAGAACATGATGTGGGCGATCAGGATCGTCCAGAAGCCGAGCTTCGCGCCCATGTTGAGGAACAGGGTGAGCAGCGAGGCGGCCATGACCACCTCGGGCATCGCCATCGGCAGGAAGATCAGCGAGTTGATGACGGGGCGGGCCCGGAAGCGGTAGCGGACCAGCGCGAAGGCGATCATCGTGCCGAGGACGGTGGCGCCGAGGGTGGCGTACACCGCGACCTGGAGGCTGACGGACAGCGAGTCGCACATGCCGGCGACGCCGCAGGGGTCCTTCCAGGCGTCCGTGGAGAACTGCTGCCACTGGTAGTTGAAGCGGCTCTTCGGCTTGTTGAACGAAAACACCGTCACGACGACGTTCGGCAGCAGCAGGTAGGCCAGCGTGCCGAGGCCCGCGATGACGACCAGGTGGCGCTTGAACCAGTTGACGAAGGGCATTTAGACCAGATCCTCCGTCCCGGACCGGCGGATGTAGAAGGTGACCATGAAGAGGATCGCGGCCATCAGGATGAAGGAGAGGGCGGCGGCCGTCGGGTAGTCCAGGACGCGCAGGAACTCCGTCTGGATGACGTTGCCGATCATGCGGGTGTGCGTGGAGCCGAGCAGTTCGGAGTTGACGTAGTCGCCGGCCGCGGGGATGAACGTCAGCAGCGTGCCGGAGACCACACCGGGCATCGACAGCGGGAAGGTGACCCGGCGGAAGGTGGTGGAGGGGCGGGCGTACAGGTCGCCCGCCGCCTCGTGCAGCCGCCCGTCGATGCGCTCCAGCGAGGTGTACAGCGGAAGGATCATGAACGGCAGGAAGTTGTACGTCAGGCCGCACACCACCGCCAGCGGCGTGGCCAGCACCCGGTCGCCGGAGGTCCAGCCGAGCCAGCTGGTGACGTCCAGCACGTGCAGGGTGTTCAGGGCGCCGACGACCGGGCCGCCGTCGGCCAGGATCGTCTTCCAGGCCAGGGTGCGGATCAGGAAGCTGGTGAAGAACGGTGCGATCACCAGGATCATGATCAGGTTCCGCCAGCGCCCCGCGCGGAACGCGATCAGGTAGGCCAGCGGGTAGCCGAGCAGCAGGCACAGGCCGGTCGCGGCGGCCGCGTAGACCACCGAGCGCACGAACTGCGGCCAGTAGTCGCCGAGGGCGTTCCAGTAGGTCGCGAAGTGCCAGGTGACCTTGTAGCCCTCCTCCAGGGAGCCCGTCTGCACGGACGTGGAGGCCTGGTAGACCAGGGGCAGGGCGAAGAAGACGAGCAGCCAGAGGATGCCCGGCAGCAGCAGCCAGTACGGGGTGAGGCGGCCCCGTCTGCGCGGCGCCCTCTCCTCGGGGGCGGACGGCGCGAGCGGTGGCGGCGCCTCGGTGACGGTGGCCATCAGGCGGCCTCCCCGGTACCGGCGTCGGCGCCCTGGGCCGCGTCCAGGCAGAAGGTGTGGGCCGGGCTCCAGTGCAGGACGACCTCGGCACCCGGAACCAGCCGGGCGTCCCGTTCGACGTTCTGGACGTAGACCTCGAACCCGGGGCAGACGGGGCTGTCGACCACGTACTGCGTGGACACGCCGATGAAGCTGGAGTCGGCGATCCGGCCGGTGACGCGGTTGCGGCCCTCGGGGACGGACCCGGCGTCGTCGGCGTGGGTCAGCGAGACCTTCTCCGGACGGACCCCGAGCAGCACCTTGCCGCCGGCCGCGGTCGGCGCGGAGCAGCGCGCCGCGGGGACGACGAGCTTGCCGCCGCCCGCCCTGATCACCAGGTCGTCGCCGCTGACGGTGTCGATCTCCGCCTCGACCAGGTTCGAGGTGCCGAGGAAGTTCGCCACGAAGGTGGTCCTCGGGTTCTCGTACAGGTCGGCGGGCGAGCCGAGCTGCTCCACCCGTCCGGCGTTCATCACGGCGACCGAGTCGGCCATCGTCATGGCCTCCTCCTGGTCGTGGGTGACGTGGATGAACGTGATGCCGACCTCGGTCTGGATCCGTTTCAGCTCCAGCTGCATCTGCCGGCGCAGTTTCAGGTCGAGGGCGCCGAGGGGCTCGTCGAGGAGCAGCACCCGGGGGTGGTTGATCAGCGCCCTGGCCACGGCGACGCGCTGCTGCTGGCCGCCGGAGAGCTGGTGGGGCTTCTTGCGGGCCTGCTCCCCGAGCTGGACCAGGTCCAGCATGTCCTCGACCTGCTTCTTCACGCTCTTGATGCCGCGCCTGCGCAGACCGAAGGCGACGTTCTCGTGGACGTCGAGGTGCGGGAAGAGGGCGTAGGACTGGAAGACCGTGTTGACCGGCCGTTTGTACGGTGGGAGGGCCGTGACGTCCTGGTCGCCCAGCGCCACGGTGCCGGAGGTGGGCTCCTCCAGTCCTGCGATCATGCGCAGGGTGGTGGTCTTGCCGCACCCGGAGGCGCCGAGCAGCGCGAAGAAGGAGCCCTGCGGCACGGTCAGGTCGAGCGGGTGGACGGCGGTGAAGGAGCCGTACGTCTTGCTGATCCCGGAGAGGCGGACGTCGCCGCCGTTGTCTGTCGTCATCGTCGTCACGCCCCAGTGAGCTTCGCGAACTTTTCTTCGTAGGCCGTCTCTTCCTTCTGGCTCAGCGAGCGGAAGGCATGGGACTTGGCCTGCATGGCCTGGTCGGGGATGATCAGCGGGTTCTTCGCCGCGTCCTCGTCGATCTTCGCCAGCTCGGCCTGCACGCCGTCCACCGGACAGACGTAGTTGATGTAGGCCGCGAGCTCGGCGGCCGCCCGGGGCTCGTAGTAGTAGTCGATGAGCCGTTCGGCGTTGGTCTTGTGCCGCGCCTTGTTGGGCACCAGCAGGTTGTCGCTGGAGGACATGTAGCCGCTGTCCGGGATGACGAAGTCGATGTCCGGGCTGTCCGCCTGGAGCTGCACCACGTCGCCCGCCCAGGCGAGGCAGGCCGCCAGGTCGCCCTTGGTGAGGTCGGAGGTGTAGTCGTTGCCGGTGAAGCGCCGGATCTGGCCGCTGTCGACGCCCTTCTGCATCCGGGCGATGGCCGCGTCGAAGTCGTCGTCGGTGAACTTCCCGGGGTCCTTGCCCATGTCCAGCAGGGTCATCCCGACGCTGTCGCGCAGCTCGGTGAGGAAGCCGACCTTGCCCTTGAGCTTGGGGTTGTCGAGCAGGTCGGAGACCGACCGCACCTCGACCCCGTCGAGCGCCCGCTTGTTGAAGGCGATCACCGTCGCGATGCCCTGCCAGGGGTAGGAGTACGCCCGGCCCGGGTCCCAGTCCGGGGTGCGGAACTGGGGCGAGAGGTTGGCGTAGGCGTGCGGCAGGTTGGACGGGTCGAGTTTCTGGACCCATCCCAGGCGGATCAGCCGGGCGGCGAGCCAGTCGGTGAGGACCATCAGGTCGCGGCCGGTGTCCTGGCCCGCGGCGAGCTGCGGCTTGATCTTGCCGAAGAACTCGCTGTTGTCGTTGATGTCCTCGGTGTACTTGACCTTGATACCGGACCGCCGGGTGAAGGCGTCCAGCGTCGGATGGTGCTTGCCGCTGTCGTCGACGTCCATGTACTCGGTCCAGTTGGAGAAGTTGACGACCTTCTCCCCGGCCGAGTGGTCCTGGGCGGAGGTGCCGCCCCCGGTCTTGCCCGCCGCGGGGATCCCGCAGGCGCTGAGCGCCCCGAGACCGCCCACCGCCAGCGCGCCGCCGGCGGAGGCGCGCAGCAGCGAACGGCGGGTGAAGGCCGCCCGGCCGTTGCGGAAACTGCGCCGCACGGCGGCCACTTGGGCCGGGGTCAGGCGGTCGGGCTCGTACTGCTCCATGCGCGTGGTGCCCTTTCGGGAGGATTCGGCCGCGGTCGGGCGGCCCGGTCGTCGCTATCGGTCCCCGAAGACGGTGCGGTGCCAGTCCTTCGCGGCGACCGCGGTGTTGTCGTACATGACGTGCTTGATCTGCGTGTACTCCTCGAAGGAGTAGGCGGACATGTCCTTGCCGAAGCCGGAGGCCCGGTAGCCGCCGTGCGGCATCTCGCTGATGATCGGGATGTGGTCGTTGATCCAGACGCATCCGGCCCGGATGTCGCGGGTGGCGCGGCCCGCCCGGTACACGTTCCGGGTCCACGCCGAGGCGGCCAGCCCGTACGGCGTGTCGTTGGCGAGCCGGATGCCCTCGTCGTCGGTGTCGAAGGGCAGCACGGCGAGGACCGGGCCGAAGATCTCGGCCTGGACGATCTCGCTGTCCTGGGGGGCGTCGGCGATCAGGGTGGGCCGGTAGTAGGCGCCCTTCGCCAGTTCGCCCCCGGGGGCCTCGCCGCCGGTGACCACGCGGGCGTAGGCCCGCGCCCGGTCGACGAAGCCGGTCGCGCTGGGCGTGCGAGATCAGCGGGCCGAGGTCGGTGCCGGGGGCGAACGGGTCGCCGAGGCGGACGGACTCCATCAGCGCCGCGGTCCGCTCCACGAACGCCTCGTAGAGCGGCCGCTGCACGTAGGCGCGGGTGGCCGCGGTGCAGTCCTGCCCGGTGTTGATGAGGGAGCCGGCGACCGCGCCCCGCACGGCGGCGTCGAGGTCGGCGTCGTCGAAGACGACGAAGGGGGCCTTTCCGCCGAGCTCCAGGTGCAGCCGCTTGACGGTGGCGGTGGCGATCTCCGCGACGCGCCGGCCGACGGCGGTGGAACCGGTGAAGGAGGTCATCGCCACGTCCGGGTGGCCCACCAGGTGCTCGCCGGCCTCCTTGCCGGTGCCGTTGACGATGTTGACGACGCCGTCGGGCAGGCCGGCAGCGGTCGCGGCCTCGGCGAACAGCAGTGAGGTGAACGGGGTGAGCTCGGCGGGCTTGAGCACCACGGTGTTGCCCGCGGCGATCGCCGGGAGGATCTTCCAGGCGGCCATCTGCAGCGGGTAGTTCCACGGCGCGATGGAGCCGACGACGCCGATGGGCTCGCGGCGGACGTAGGAGGTGTGGTCGCCGGAGTACTCGCCGGCCGACTGGCCCTGCAGGTGCCGTGCGGCGCCGGCGAAGAAGGCGGCGTTGTCCACGGTGCCGGGGACGTCGAACTCGCGGCTGAGCTTCAGCGGCTTGCCGCACTGCAGGGACTCGGCGCGGGCCAGCTCCTCGGCGCGGTCGGCGAGGACGGCGGAGAAGCGGTGCAGCGCCTCGGAGCGCTCGCCCGGGGTGGCGCCCGCCCAGTCCGGGTAGGCGGCACGGGCTGCCGCGACCGCGGCGTCCACGTCCTCGCGACCGGCCGGCCGGTAGCTGTGCACCACCTCGCCGGTGGCCGGGTCGACGACCGCATGGGTGCGGCCGGACGTACCCTCGGTCAGACGGCCCGCGAGGTACTGCGCGCCGTCCGCGAAACGTTCCTGCGCCGGGAATCCGGGGGCTCGGTCCGCTCGGCCCGAGAGGGCCGGACCGGCCGGGGTGTCGGTGCCCGCGTCCTGCATGTCGCTCTCCTCCGCCGTCGCCCCGCTCTCCGCGGGGGCGGCTGGCGTAGCTCCAGCTCGATTTGAGTGCCGATCCTGACAGAGGTAATGCGGTGCAACAAGGGATTCCGTTGTTGCCTTTTGGTTACGCGACGAAATCTGTCGACCAGGGTGTCGAGTGCCCCGGCAAAAGGCAGGACGGTGTGTCCGTGGTGCGTGCCAGACTCGGCTGCATGAGCGAGCAGGTGGGGGAGCGTTCGGAGGGCGGCGTGCGCCGGAGCACGGCAGGCAGGGGGCCCGGGGGCCGGATCGGCTCCCGGCAGGCGCTCGTCGAGCAGGTCAGCGCGGGGGCGAGGATCAAGTACCTGTTCTTCTGGGGGCACCGGCCGCGCACGGACGGCCGGGTGGGTCCGGGCTGCCTGAGCCAGTGGTGGCCGTCGCCGTTCACCGTGGAGGGCGTCCGGTACGCCACCGCGGAGCACTGGATGATGGCCGGCAAGGCGCGGCTGTTCGGGGACGGGGCGGCGGAGCAGCGGATCCTGGCCGCGCGGCACCCGGCCGAGGCCAAGAACGCGGGACGACTGGTGCGCGGCTTCGACGAGTCGCGGTGGGCGCGGGAGCGCTTCCGGATCGTGGTCGAGGGAAGCGTCCACAAGTTCACCGCCCACCCCGATCTGCGGGAGTTCCTGCTGGCCACGGGAGAGCGGGTGCTGGTGGAGGCGAGCCCGGTGGACCGGATCTGGGGCATCGGGCTGGCCGCGGACGACGAGGCCGCGAGCGATCCGGCGCGCTGGCGGGGCCCGAACCTGCTGGGCTTCGCCCTCATGGCGGCCCGCGAGGAGCTGCGGGCGGGGCGGTGAACCGCCGGACGGGGCGGTGAAGCGGGGCGCGCTGCCTTCCGGGTGCGGGCCGCGAGGGCGCCCGGCGGCGGAATGGCTTCCCGGTAGCGGGCGCGGAGAGGTGAAGCCCGGGTGCCGGGCGGGAGCGCGGGTGGTCGAGGACCGGCGGTCGGGCGCGGTGTCCGCGGACGGCGGGGGCCGCCGGGTCCGGAGGCCGCCGGGTCCGGGGGGGCCGCCGGGTCCGGGGGGCCGCCGGGGAGCCCGCACGGGCGGGGACTGCCGGAGCGGCGACCGGGGCGGGACGGCGGGTCCGCCGTCCCGGCCTCAGCGCGTCAGGCCGATCCCATCACGCTCGCGAAGAGCAGCAGGCCCAGCAGCGGAAGGATCACGGTGGCGATGATTCCGCAGACCAGCCCGGCGGTCGCCGCGCCCTTGTTGGTGGCCTCGCCGCGGTTTGCCTTGCCCCGGCCGATGGCGCCGAAGATGATCCCGAGGATGCCCAGGACGACCCCGAAGAACCAGAAGATCAGGGTCAGACTGCACACCACGCCGATGATGCCCAGGACCAGTCCCGTGGTGCCGAGGCCGTTGCTCGGCTGCACCGGTACCCCGTAGCCGGGCGCCTGCGGGTAGCCCGCGGGACCTACCGGGTAGCCCGCGGGACCTGCCGGATGCCCCGGGTGCCCTGCCGGGTATCCGGCGGGTGCCACCGGGTGTCCCGCGGACGCGGCCGGGTATCCCGCGGGTGCCGCCGGCTGGGCGGGCCCGGGGCCGGGTGATGCGGCGGGGTATCCGTAGCCGGGCCCGGGCTGGGTGCCGGCCTGCGGGTACCCGTGTCCGGGAACGCCCTCCTGAGGCCGGGGCGGCGGCTGGGTGGGCGGTCCGAAACCGCCGGATCCGGGATGGAAGTCGGACATGGACTGGGTCTCCCCTCGTTGACGGTGGGCATCGTGATCGCCCTGCTCACCGGGGTGGAGGCGTGGTGGACCGGCAGTGCAAGGGTGCGTGGCGACCCCGGCGGGTGAGCCCGGGTTGCCCCGATGGACGGGCGCGGACTGCTCGTCGGCAGGCCGCGCGGGCGGTTCAGCGGAAGGCCGGTGCGGACACCGGGGCCGCGGCGCCGTCGTGGTAGTCGTCGCCCTCGTTCGCGGCCAGGGAGATGCCGATGATCAGCAGAACGACCACGGCGACGCCGAGGACGATGCCGATCGCGCCCGTGATCAGCCCGGCCAGCGCCTGACCGTGGTTGGTGGCCTCGCCGCGGGCCGCCCGGCGCCGCCCCTGGACACCGAAGATCACCGCCAGTACGCCCAGGATCAGTGACACCACGCCGTACAGGCAGAACAGGCAGCAGGACAGGATGCCCAGCACCATGGCGGCGGTGCCCATGCCGTTCTGCGGCGCCATCGGCACGGCCGGCCAGCCGTAGCCGGGCGAGGCGGGGTAGGCCGTCGGGCCGGGATAGCCCGGGTATTCGGGAGCGCCGGGGTATGCGGGGACACCCGGGTACTCGGCGGCGGGGCCTTCGGGGTAGCCGTAGCCGGCCGGGTTCTCGGGGGCGCCGTAGCCGGTGGCGCCGTAGCCCGCGGGGCCGTGCGGGGCGACCGGTGGAGGCGGGACCGGGAACTCCCCGGGTGCGGGGGCACCGCCGGGCGGCGCGCCGTGGGGCGGCGCGGGGTAGGCGGGCGGGGCGAAACCCTCGGGCGGCGGGGCGGCCATGGTGGGCTGGTCGTGCACGGGTGCCGGTTGCGGACCGGGCTGCGGCTCCTGCACGGGACGGCTGCCGGGTGCCTCGGCACCGGCCGGCGGCCGCGCCGCGTCCGGTGCCGGCTTCTTCTCCAGCGACGGCCTGCTGTCGGGCGCCGCCCAGGGGTCGTAACCGCCTGCGCTGTCCTCGCCCGGCTGCGTGGCGTCGGTCATGAGCTGTCCCCCCGGTGTCGACCTTCGCCGCCATGCTACGTCCTTGCTCGCGGGGCGATCCGGCCACCCCGCACCCCGCCCCACCACGGCGCCCCGCCACGGCGCCCCGCCACGGCGCCCCGCCGCAGCGGACACCCCGCTCCACCGGTTCCGCGCACCCGCCGGGGGCACGGGGCGCGCGGGGCGCGCGGCCTACGATGGCCCTGCCACACGATCAGCCGATCACCGGCGCCGCACCGGACCACCGGACGCCCGGCGCCCCTGCCCGGGGAGGCCCCCTTGACCGACCACCTCGACCACGCGCCCGCCGCCGCGCCGGTCCGGCCCGAACTGGCGGCGTTCATCGCCGGGCTGCCCAAGGCGGAACTGCACGTGCACCACGTCGGGTCCGCCTCCCCGCGCATCGTGTCGGAACTGGCCGCCCGCCATCCCGACTCCAGGGTCCCCACCGACCCCGAGGCGCTGGCCGACTACTTCACCTTCACGGACTTCGCCCACTTCATCGAGGTGTACCTGTCCGTCGTCGACCTGGTCCGCACACCCGAGGACGTGCGGCTGCTGACCTACGAGGTGGGCCGCGAACTGGCGCGGCAGCAGGTGCGTTACGCGGAGCTGACCATCACGCCGTTCTCCTCCACCCGGCGCGGGATCGACGAGCGGGCCTTCATGGACGCGATCGAGGACGCCCGCAAGGCGGCCGAGGCCGAGTTCGGCACCGTGCTGCGCTGGTGCTTCGACATCCCCGGTGAGGCCGGGTTGGAGGCCGCCGAGGAGACGGCCCGGCTCGCCACCGACGACCGGCTGCGCCCCGAGGGACTGGTCTCCTTCGGGCTCGGCGGCCCCGAGGTCGGCGTACCGCGGCCGCAGTTCAAGCCGTACTTCGACCGGGCGATAGCGGCCGGGCTGCGGTCGGTGCCGCACGCCGGCGAGACGACCGGGCCGGAGACGGTGTGGGACGCGCTGACCCACCTGGGGGCCGAGCGGATCGGGCACGGCACCAGTTCCGTCCTGGACCCGCGGCTGCTGGCGCACCTCGCCGAGCGGCGCATCCCGCTGGAGGTGTGCCCCACCTCCAACATCGCCACCCGAGCGGTCCGCAGCCTGGACGAGCATCCGCTCGCGGAGTTCGTACGGGCCGGGGTCCACGTCACCGTCAACTCCGACGACCCGCCGATGTTCGGCACCGACCTGAACACCGAGTACGCGGTGGCCGCCCGGCTGCTCGACCTCGACGAGCGGGGCCTGGCGGAGCTGGCGAAGAACGCGGTCGAGGCGTCCTTCCTGGACGAGGCCGGCAGGAGCCGCCTGACCGCCGAGATCGACGACTTCACCGACCGGTGGCCGACGCGCTGAGGTCGGGCCCGCGCCTCTCCCCCACAATGGCCCCATGCGCACCGTGACTGCCGTGGCCCACCGCGGGGACCCCTACCGCGTCCGCGAGAACACCGTCGACTCGCTGCGTTCCGCGCTCCGTTGGGGTGCGGACGCGGTGGAGGTCGACGTACGCCCGACCCGGGACGGCGTGCCCGTACTGCTGCACGACGAGACGCTGAAGCGGCTGTGGCAGCAGGACCGACCGCTGGCCTCGCTGTCGCTGGCCGAGGTGCGGGAGCTGACGCGGGGCGGGGTCCCGACGCTCGCGGAGGCGCTCGCCGCGACCGGCGGCGGCCGGGTGATGCTGGACCTGCCCGGCACCCCCGACGTGCGGGCGGCCCGGCGGGTGGTGGACGCCGTACGGGAGGCCGGGGCGCAGGAGCGGGTGTACTACTGCGCGGACGCCCGGGCGATGCTCGCCGTACGGGCCGCCGACCCGTCCGCGGAGATCGCCCTGACCTGGACCAGCCTGGCCCCGCCGCGCCCCGCGCTGCTGGACGCGGTGCGGCCGCGCTGGCTCAACTACCGCTTCTCCCTGGTCGACCGGGAGCTGGCCCGGCGCGTCCACCACGACGGCTACCTGCTGTCGGTGTGGACGCCGGACACCCGCCGCGCCCTGCGCCGCCTGCTGGACCTGGGCGTCGACTCGATCACCACGAACCGCGTCGACGTCCTGCTCGCGGTCCGGGGAGACTGACCCGGGGAGCGGCGGCGGACGGCGTCGGAGCGCGGGGCGGCCGTCGTCAGACGGCGGGCGCACCGGTCGGCTGCGGGCCCAGCGCCTCCAGCCGCTTGATCCTGCGGCGGACGGCGTACAGCGGGATCGCCCCGAACACGCCGAACGACATGTCGATCAGCGACCACCACAGGGGGATTCCGCGGATCGGCCCGCAGATCAGGGCGAGTGGGATGATCCCGGCGCAGGCGATCATGCCGAACTCGACGACCCAGACGTTGCGGACGGGGTCGCGGTAGGGGCCCCAGAAGGCGACCGCGATGACGAGGTGGGCGAAGGCGAGCCAGTCGGTGCCGTAGAGGACGAACGGGTAGCGGGCGTCGGTGGCGTCGAGGCCCTGCCGGACGCGAGCGATCCAGTCGGTGAGGCCGGGCAGGTGCGCGGGCACGGACAGGGCCCGCAGCGCCTGCTCGGTCCAGCGCAGTTCGTGGACCAGGGGGAAGGCGGTGGCGCCGCTGAGCACCAGGCAGACGACGAACAGGACCAGCCAGGCGCGGATGCTCCTCAGCAGGGCGGCTCTCTCACTCGCTCGACTCATGGCGGGAGACTACCCCAGGAGTTGAACACGTTCAAAAACCCACCCCCGGGCCACCGCACTCCGGGCGGGACCGGCCCGGCTGCCGGTCCCGGGCCTTCGACCCCCCGGCCCCGGACACACCGCGGCCCCGGACGGTCCGTCCTCCGTCCGGGGCCGCGGGTCCCGCCGACTCAGGCGTCGAGCGAGGTCATGACGTGCTTGATGCGCGTGTAGTCGTCGAAGCCGTACGCCGACAGGTCCTTGCCGTAGCCGGACTTCTTGAAGCCGCCGTGCGGCATCTCGGCGACCAGCGGAATGTGGGTGTTGATCCACACGCAGCCGAAGTCGAGCTTCTTGGACATCCGCATGGCGCGACCGTGGTCCTTGGTCCACACCGAGGAGGCGAGGGCGTACTCGACGCCGTTCGCCCACTCCACGGCCTGGTCCTCGTCCGCGAAGGACTGGACGGTGATCACCGGGCCGAAGACCTCGTTCTGGACGATCTCGTCGTCCTGCCGGAGGCCGGAGACGACGGTCGGGGCGAAGAAGTAGCCCTTCTCGCCGACCCGCTTGCCGCCGGTCTCGACCCGCGCGTGCGCGGGCAGCCGCTCGATGAAGCCCGCGACCTGCTTGAGCTGGTTCGGGTTGTTCAGCGGGCCGTAGAGGACGTCCTCGTCGTCGGGCTGCCCCGTCCTGGTGTCGGCGGCGGCCTTGGCGAGGGCGGCGACGAACTCGTCGTGGATCGACTCGTGGACCAGTACGCGGGTCGCGGCCGTGCAGTCCTGGCCGGCGTTGAAGAAGCCCGCCACCGAGATGTCCTCGACGGCCTTGGCGATGTCGGTGTCCTCGAAGACGACGACCGGGGCCTTGCCGCCGAGCTCCAGGTGGACCCGCTTGACGTCCTTGGAGGCGGACTCGGCGACCTGCATGCCGGCGCGTACCGAGCCGGTGATGGAGGCCATCGCCGGGGTCGGGTGCTCGACCATCATGCGGCCGGTCTCGCGGTCGCCGCAGATGACGTTGAAGACGCCCTTGGGCAGGATCGACCCGAGGATCTCGGCCATCAGGACGGTGGACCCGGGGGTGGTGTCCGAGGGCTTCAGGACGACCGTGTTGCCCGCCGCGATGGCCGGGGCGAACTTCCACACGGCCATCATCATCGGGTAGTTCCACGGCGCGACCTGCGCGCAGACGCCGACCGGCTCGCGGCGGACGAAGGAGCTGAGGCCCTCCATGTACTCGCCGGCCGACTTGCCCTCCAGCATCCGCGCGGCGCCCGCGAAGAAGCGGATCTGGTCGACCATGGGCGGGATCTCCTCGGAGCGGGTCAGCCCGGTGGGCTTGCCCGTGTTCTCCACCTCCGCCGCGATCAGCTCCTCGGCGCGCTCCTCGAACGCGTCCGCGATCTTCAGCAGGGCCTTCTGCCGCTCCGCGGGGGTGGTGTCGCGCCAGGCCGGAAAGGCCGCGGCGGCGGCGGCCATCGCCGCGTCCACGTCCGCCTGACCGGACAGCGGCGCGGTCGCGTAGGCCTCGCCCGTCGCGGGGTTGACCACCTCGGTGGTCCGTCCGTCGGCGGCGTCCCGGAACTCACCGTCGATGTAGTTGCGCAGACGACGCAGCTCGCTGCTCACTGCCGGCCCTCCAAGGTTCTCGGGGTGCGTGTCACCAGTGCTGTTGTCCAGCTACTGAGACACACAGCCTAGCCGCGAACCCGACGTTTTCAACACCCCTGATCACATCACGGCTGCGAAATCCGCAGGTCTCAACCTCGTAAACAACGAATTTCATCGCTCGGCCCTTGCGAAACTGTCGAGACGTCGTGCACAGTGAGGCCGTGGCCAGTCGAAGCGCAGACCAGAGGGACTCCCGCGAGCCCCGCGAGTCAAGGAACGAGTCCAGGAACGGCGGCACGCCGCAGCTGGACGCCGTCTCCCTCGGCATCATCGAACAGCTCCAGGAGGACGGACGACGACCGTACGCCGCCATCGGGAAGGCCGTCGGCCTGTCCGAGGCGGCGGTGCGCCAGCGCGTGCAGAAACTGCTCGACCAGGGCGTGATGCAGATCGTCGCCGTCACCGACCCGCTCACCGTGGGTTTCCGGCGCCAGGCGATGGTCGGCGTCAACGCCGAGGGCGACACCGAGCGGATCGCCGACGCGCTGAGCGCCATGCCGGAGGTCGAGTACGTGGTGATGACCGCGGGCTCCTTCGACGTGCTCGCCGAGATCGTCTGCGAGGACGACGACCACCTGCTGGACGTCATCAACAAACGCATCCGGGCGCTGCCCGGGGTGCGCTCCACCGAGAGCTTCGTCTACCTCAAGCTCAAGAAGCAGACCTACATGTGGGGAACCCGATAACCGTGAGGACCCGATAACCGTGAGCAGCACCAAGGACCTCAGCCGATCCGCGTACGACCACCTGTGGATGCACTTCACCCGCATGTCCTCGTACGAGAACTCCCCCGTCCCGACCATCGTCCGCGGTGAGGGCACCTACATCTACGACGACAAGGGCAAGCGGTACCTCGACGGTCTCGCGGGTCTGTTCGTGGTCCAGGCCGGCCACGGCCGCATGGAACTCGCCGAGACGGCCTACAAGCAGGCCCAGGAACTGGCGTTCTTCCCGGTCTGGTCCTACGCCCACCCCAAGGCGGTGGAGCTGGCGGAGCGCCTCGCCCACCATGCCCCGGGCGACCTGAACAAGGTCTTCTTCACCACCGGCGGCGGTGAGGCGGTGGAGACCGCCTGGAAGCTCGCCAAGCAGTACTTCAAGCTGGTCGGCAAGCCCACCAAGCACAAGGTGATCTCCCGCGCGGTCGCCTACCACGGCACCCCGCAGGGCGCCCTGTCGATCACCGGCCTGCCGGCCCTGAAGGCCCCCTTCGAGCCGCTGGTCCCCGGCGCGCACAAGGTCCCCAACACCAACATCTACCGGGCGCCGATCCACGGCGACGACCCGGAGGCGTTCGGCCGCTGGGCCGCCGACCAGATCGAGCAGCAGATCCTCTTCGAGGGCCCGGACACCGTCGCCGCGGTCTTCCTGGAGCCGGTGCAGAACGCCGGCGGCTGCTTCCCGCCGCCCCCCGGGTACTTCCAGCGGGTGCGCGAGATCTGCGACCGGCACGACGTGCTGCTCGTCTCCGACGAGGTCATCTGCGCCTTCGGGCGGCTGGGCACCATGTTCGCCTGCGACAAGTTCGGCTACGTCCCGGACATGATCACCTGCGCCAAGGGCATGACGTCCGGCTACTCCCCCATCGGCGCCTGCCTCGTCTCCGACCGCCTCGCCGAGCCGTTCTACCGGGGCGAGAACACCTTCCTGCACGGCTACACCTTCGGCGGCCACCCCGTGTCGGCCGCGGTCGGCCTGGCCAACCTGGACCTCTTCGAGCGCGAGGGCATCAACCAGCACGTCCTCGACAACGAGTCCGCCTTCCGGGCCACCCTGGAGAAGCTGCACGACCTGCCGATCGTCGGCGACGTCCGCGGCAACGGCTTCTTCTACGGCATCGAGCTGGTGAAGGACAAGGCCAGCAAGCAGTCCTTCGACGAGGAGGAGACCGAGCGCGTCCTGTACGGCTTCCTCTCCAAGAAGCTGTACGAGAACGGGCTGTACTGCCGCGCCGACGACCGGGGCGACCCGGTCGTCCAGCTCGCCCCGCCGCTGATCTCCAACCAGGAGACCTTCGACGAGATCGAGCAGATCCTGCGCGCGACCCTCACGGAGGCCTGGTCCAGGCTCTGAGTCCCGACCCGGACGGCGGGCTCCGCGCCCGCGGCCTCCCGCGTGCCGGGGCCGTGCCGCCCGTTCGTCGTTCAGGATGATCAACACCGGCTCCGGCGCCGCCCGTTCGAGTGAGAAACGGCGGCCCGGGGCCGCGTGCTGCCCGGCCCGTCCGCCCCTCCTGCCTAGCGTGCCCAGTGACCGATCGGCCCCGCCTTCGTTCCCCCGCTCGGGGGAATGAACACGGGAACTACGGATCTGAACCGAGGTGTACGCCCATGGAGGCCCCGCCGGACAACGACGTGCTCTGGGCACGGTCCCTGCACTTCACGCACCGCGACGGCTCGCCCGCCCTGCAAGGCGTCTCGCTGGGCGTGCGGGAGGGCGAGATCCTCGCCGTGGGCGGCCCGCGCGGCAGCGGCAAGACCACACTGCTGCGCTGCCTGTCGGGCCTGGTCCCCGCGCAGCGGGGCGAGGTCTGGTTCAACAGCGTGCCGGTGCACACCATGGGCCCGATGGCCCGCGAGCGACTGCGCCGCGACCGCTTCGGCTGGATCGACCCGGCACCGCTGCTCGTCCCCGAACTGAACGTCTGGGAGAACGCGGCGCTGCCGCTGATGCTGCGCGGCACGGGCCGGCGACGCGCGAAAGCGGCCGCGCTGGAGTGGCTGGAACGCCTCGACATCGGCGACAAGGCCCGTCGGCGGCCGCACGAGCTGCGGCAGGCCGAGCGGCAGCGCGCCTGCATCGCCCGCGCCCTGGCGCCCGCACCGTCACTGCTCTTCGCCGACGAACCGACCGCACCGCTGCACCGCGCGGACCGGGGGCACGTGCTGCGCACCCTGACCACCGCGGCCCGCAGTCACGGCATCACCGTGGTGCTCGCCACCCACGACGCCGACACCGCCGCCCTGGCCGACCGCACCGTGTCCCTGCTGGACGGCCGCCGCGTGCACACCGTGCACCTGCCGCCGGTCGCCGCGTCGGAAGGCCGGGCCGCGTGCTCGCTCTCCGTCTGACGCGCGGCGCCCGCCCCTCCGTCCAGCTGCGCCGCCTGCTGGTCGCGGCGGCCTCGGCGGGCACCGGCTTCCTGCTGCTGGGTTCCCTCGGCTACGCCCTCGACCATCCGGGCGCCCCGGTCGGCTCCCTGCTGCTGCGCCTGGGCTGGTGCGCGGTGCCGCTGGCCGCAACGGTGTACCTCGCGCTGGCGGTGGCCCGCACCGACCCCGCCACCCGGCCCCGGGCGGGACTGTCCGCGCTCGGGCTGGGCCCGGCGCGCCTGATGGCCGTCTCCGCACTCACCACCGCGCTGTCCACCGCGCTCGGCTCGGCGCTGGCCCTTCTGGTCTTCCTGAACCTGCGCGGCGACCTCACCGGGATGCCGTTCGACGGCGCCGCCGCGGACTTCCTCGCCGCGGACCGGCCGCTGCCGCTGCCGGCCGCCCTCACCCTGCTCGCGGTGCTGCCGGTGACGGCCTCCGCGGCGGTCGCGCTGGCACTGCGCCCGGCCGCGACGCAGCATCCCGGGCGGGTGCACGGCTTCGGCCGGTTCGGCGCGTACGGGCGCCGGTCGCCCCTGGAGACCTTCGGCGCCTACGGGCGCTTCGGTGCGCGGTGGCGCGGTGACGGTGCGGGCGCCGGGAGCGGGCCCGCGCAGGCCCGGCCCGACGACGGCGGGGACGCCGGGGCGGACGCCGCCCCGGCCGACGGCGGCGTCCGGGCCCCGGGCGGGGTGCCCCGCGGCGTCGCCGGAACCGGCGGCGCGGCGCGGCCGCCGGACCACCTCGCGGCGCCCGCGGGGCTGCCCTGGGGCATCGCCGTCCTCGCCGCCGGGCTGACCGTGGAGACGTACGCGACCCGCGGCACCGCGCCGCACACCGCCCTCACCATGCCCGGCGGGCTGGCGGCAGGACCGGCCTCGGTACTGCTGGGCTGGGTCCTGACCGCCGTCGGGCTCGCCCTCGCCGGCCCCGGTCTGACCCACCTGTCCGGCCGGCTGCTGCAGTCCGTCCGCCCCGGTGCGCTGCGGCTGCTGGCGGGGCGGGTCCTGATGGCGGAGGCCACCCGCATCGGCCGCCCGCTCGGCGTGGTCTGCGCGGTGGCGTCCGGCGCGTACGCGATGGCGGCCCTCTACGCCGGAGACGGGCCGTCCGCCGGCCCGCTGACCACGCTCGGCGTGCTGCTGGTGGCGGGCGCGGCGGTGGCGACCCTGCTGACCGCGGCCGTGGAGGCCCGGCAGGCACGCGAGGACAGCACCGCCGCGCTGCTGCGGCTCGGCGCGCCGGCGACGATGCTGCGCAGCGCCGCCGCGCTGCGCGCCGCCGCCCTGCTGGCCCTGTTCGGCCCGCTCACGGTGGTCGTGGCCGAACTGGCGGCGCTGCCGCTCACCGGCGGCTGAGCCGCCGTCGGGGCGAGCCGCCGTCGGGGTCAGCCGCCGTCGGAGTGGATCCTCCGGCCCCGATGACTTCCGGCGCACCGGCCGGTCTACCTCTCGAACACCGAACCTGTGGGGAGAGAGACCGCATGTACCAGCAGATGATCTTCGTGAACCTGCCCGTGAACGACCTCGACGCCTCGAAGAAGTTCTTCACGGACCTGGGCTACACCATCAACCCTCGGTTCAGCGACGAGAACGCGGCCTCCGTGGTGATCAGCGACACCATCGTGGCCATGCTCCTGACCCGGCCGTTCTACGCCACCTTCACCGACAAGGAGATCGCCGACGCCACCAGGACCAGCGAGGTGCTGGTCGCGCTGAGCGCGGAGAGCCGCGATCAGGTCGACGCGCTGGTCGACCGCGCGCTCTCGCTCGGCGGGACCACGAGCGGCCGCACCCAGGATCTCGGCTTCATGTACGGGCGGGCCTTCGACGACCTCGACGGCCACACCTGGGAGGTCGTCTGGATGGATCCGGCCGCCGTGCAGGGCTGACGTCGCGGGGCCGCCCGCTGCCGCGGCAGGGCCGGAGCCCCCTGCCGCGGCACTAGCATGTGCGCGTGCATCCGACTCCCGTACAGCCGTTCGACGGCTCCCGTGGCCGCGAGATAGAGACCCGCGCCGAGTTCGACGAGGTGGTCGCCGCCCGGGGGACACTGGTCCACTACCGCGTCCAGGCGGTGGACCTGACGGACCGTACGGACGTGCTGCTGTCCGTGGACACCGCGGGGGCCGTGTTCCTCGGCTGCCCGATGTCCGAGGCGGCCGCCGCCCGCGTGCGGGCCTCGGGGGCACTCGTCTTCCCGCCCGTACCGGGCCTCCCCTTCGACCCCTACCGCGCCTTCCTGTACTCCCCCGACGAACTGTTCGCCTCGCTCGACGACGGCTACGAGGCGACCCCCGACGCCCGCGCCCACACCTGGTTCCGGCAGAACAGGGCCGACGGGGACGTCTTCTGCTCCATGCTGCGCTCCCTGCACGACGACGCCGTCTCCGACGCCCTCGACGAACTCCTCACCGGAGCCGCGGTCGTCGGGGTGATGGGCGGCCACGCGACGGAGCGCGGGACCGAGGAGTACGCGGGTGCCGCCCGGCTCGGACGCGCCCTGGCCCGGGCCGGGCTCACGGTGGCCACGGGCGGCGGCCCCGGGGCCATGGAGGCGGCCAACCTGGGTGCGTACGCCGCACCGTTCCGCGACGGCATGCTCGACGAGGCGCTGCCGCTGCTCGCCAGGACGCCGGCGTTCGCCCCGTCCGTGACCGAGTGGGCGAAGGCCGCCTTCGAGGTGCGGGCCCGGTGGCCCCGCGGCGGGACCTCGGTCGGCATACCGACCTGGTTCTACGGGCACGAGCCGCCGAACCCCTTCGCCGCGCACATCGCCAAGTACTTCGCCAACCCGTTGCGCGAGGACGGACTGCTGGCCCGCTCCACCGCCGGCGTGGTCTTCCTGCCGGGCGCCGCCGGGACCGTACAGGAGATCTTCGACAACGCAACGCCGAACTACTACGAGTCCCGCGGCGAGCCGACGCCGATGGTGCTGGTGGACCGCGCGCACTGGACCGAGCGGTTCCCGGCGTGGCCGCTGCTGACCGAACTCGCCCGGGGCCGTGCGATGGAGCGGCGGATCGCGCTGGTGGACCGGATCGAGGAGGTCCCGGAGGCGTTGAAACATCTGGGCGGTTAATGAGCGGGCAAAGTGAACGGCGGTGCTCCGCCTACGGATTGACACTGCTTATGAAACGCTTATAGACCAGTGAGTCTGACGGGCCGCCGGTTCACCGCGCGCCGCGGGGGTGCCGCGTCCCGCCCAACCCCCCTCACCTGCATCCCGTAAAGGACAAACGTGTCCATGAACCGCCGTATGACCGTTCGTGCCCTGCGCGCCCTCGGGGTCGCCACCGCCTCGGCGGCACTGGCGCTCAGCGCCGCCGGGCAGGCACTCGCCTGCGACATCTCCGAGTTCTCGGCCGAAGCCAAGTGCGACGGGCCGCACGGCCTCATCACCGTCACGGACAAGGACGCGTCCGGCACCCCGGCCGTGGTGTCGGTGTTCCGCAAGAACGACGGGGTCGAGCAGAAGGTCGGCCAGAAGGAGGTCAAGGGCTCCGGGGAGGGCGTCGTGATCACCTTCGACGAGGACTGGAAGCCGAACGCCGAGTACCGCGTGCACGTCATGGCCGGGAACATCGTCGACGAGGACATCAAACCCGACCTGACGGCCCCGTCGACCGCCTGCCAGACCGAGACCCCGAGCACCCCCGCCACGCCGAGCACTCCGGCCTCGACACCGCCGGCCGGCACCGGGACGCCCTCCGCCACGACGTCGGCGAGCCCGACCACGCCCGCACCCGCCGCGCCCTCGGACAACGCCCCGTCACCGGCGGTCGGCGAGTCCCACCTGGCCGAGACCGGCGCGAGCTCCAACACCGGGCTGATCGCCGGCATCGCTATCGCGCTGGTCGCCGTCGGCGGCGGCGCGGTCTTCCTGGGCCTGCGCCGCCGCGGGGCGAGCAGCGAACGCTGACGTCCCGCAGCGCACCGCCGCGGCCCCCTCCGGGAGGCGGGCCGCGGCGGTGCCGGTGTTCAGCCGAAGGTGCCGGTGTTCAGCCGAAGGTGCCGGTGTTCAGCCGAAGGTCGACCGCTCGAGCCAGAACTCCAGCAACTCCCGCTCTCCCAGGACCTCAAGCCCGGGGGTGTCCAGCGGCAGCCGCCGGTAGAAGGCGAGCAGCACCTCGGTGAGCGGCCCGCGCAGGGCCACGGCCGCCTTCTCGTGCCCGCGCCGCCACCGCACTCCATCCTCCGCGAGCTCGACCAGCCATTCGGCGTCCAGCTCCGGGGGCGCATCGGTGGCGTGCAGGTGGATGCCGCGCCCGTCGCCGCGCAGTTCGCGCGCCTTCTCGCTGGCCCCGACCCGCTGCACGAACCGGACGATGTCCAGCCACTCGTCGATCGCGTCGGCGGCCACCTCGGGTGCGACCTCGTAGGGCAGCCCGGCGGCGAGCGTCGCGTCGGCGCGGTGCACGGTGATCTCGTGAGTCATCCGGCGGGCCCAGAAACCGGCGGTGGCGTCCCCGGTCCAGGACCACACGGCGGCGTCCGGACCGGCCTCCCGCAGCGCGGAGACCACCGCCTCACCGGCACCGGCGAGCCAGGCGTCCAGCGCGGGGGCGTCACCCGTGGCGTCCGGGCCGGCGGATCCCGTCACGTCCTCGTCGCGGACGTTCTCCCGGGACCGGGTGCGCACCAGCAGCTCCACCCAGCGCAGGGCACCGCCGACATGGCGCACCAGCTGCTCCAACGACCAGTCCGGGCAGGTCGGCACCGTGGCGGCCAGATCAGCACCGGAGGTCACCACTTTCCTCAACTGGTCCGTCTGACGGGCGATTTCGTCGCAGTAGCGGTCATGACTGAGAAGGGTCATGCCGCTCAGCCTAGAAGGCTCGTGAAGCACCCGCGAACGGCGATCCGGCCAAGAGGCGTACCGCGCAGCAGACCGAGACGGAGCGCGGCGGGACAGCAAGGGCCGCGAGGGCGACGGTCAGCCGAGTACCACGACGTCTGCGACGTCGAAGTCCACACCCACCACGTCCCCGACCTCCGGCGCATCCCGCAGCGCGCAGGCCGCCTCCAGCGGCGGCGCGTCCTCGGGCTGGAGCCGCACGGTCACATGGGTTCCCTTGAAGGTCCGGGCCGTGACCGTGCAGGGCAGCCCACCGGGCGCCGGGACCAACCGCACCCCGGCCGGCCGCACCAGCAGACCGCGCCGCCCCTGCGGCGCACCCTCGGGGACCGGGAGCTTGCCCCACGGAGTGACCGCGGCCAGGCCGACGACCGTGGCCGTCACCACGTTGTCGAAACCGAGGAAGCGGGCCACGAACGGGTCCGCCGGCCGCTGCCACACCTCCAGCGGCGAACCCGACTGCGCGATCCGCCCGTCCCTCATCACCACGACCCGGTCCGCGAGCGCGAACGCCTCACCCTGGTCGTGGGTGACGGCGAGCACCGTGGTCCCCAACCGGTGGAAGAGCTCCCGCAGTTCCACCACCAGACGCTCCCTCAGCGACCGGTCGAGCTGCCCCAGCGGCTCGTCCAGCATCAGCAGCCGGGGCCGCGGGGCGAGCGCACGGGCCAGCGCCACCCGCTGCTGCTCCCCACCCGACAGCGCCGCCACCGGCCGGGAACCGGCGTCCGGCAGGCCCACCAGGTCCAGCAGCTCGCTCACCTGGGCGAACTGCTCCGCCTTCGACGCCCCGCGCATCCGCAGCCCGAACGCCACGTTCCCGGCCACGTCCCGCTGCGGGAAGAGCTGGTGGTCCTGGAACATCAACCCGACGCCACGCCGGTGCGCGGGCACCGCCGCCTGGTCCCGCCCGTCCAGCAGCACCCGACCGGAGTGCAGCGGCTGGAGCCCGGCCACCGAGCGAAGCAGCGTCGACTTGCCGCTGCCGCTCGGCCCGAGCACGCACACCACCTCGTGCTCGGCGACGTCCAGGTCGACGGCGTCGAGCACGTCCCGCTCGCCGAAGCGCACGGTCGCGGCCCGCAGGCTCAGCAGCATCTAGAACTCCCCCGTCCCTTCCCCGCCGCGCAGCCGCTCCAGCACCAGCAGGGCCGCCGCGCACACCAGCATCAGAATCGTCGACAGGGCCATCGCCTGACCGTAGTTGACGGCACCGGGCCGTCCCAGCAACCGGGCGACCGCCACCGGCAGCGTCGGATTGTCCGGCCGTGCCAGGAACACGGTCGCCCCGAACTCGCCCAGCGACACCGCGAAGGCGAACCCGGCCGCGATCAGCAGCGCCCGCCGCACCAGCGGCAGATCCACCTCACGCCACACCCGCCACGGCGACGCCCCCAGCACCGCCGCCGCCTCCCGCAGCCGTACGTCCACCGCCCGCAGCACCGGCAGCATGATCCGCACCACGAACGGCACCCCCACCAGCGCCTGCGCGAGCGGCACCAGGATCCAGGAGGTGCGCAGGTCCAGCGGCGGCTCGTCCAGGGCGATCAGGAATCCGAAGCCGACGGTCACCGCGGACACCCCGAGCGGCAGCATCAGCAGCGCGTCGAAGGTGCGCAGCAGCCGTCCGGCGTCCCTGCGGGTCAGCGCCGTGGCGGCCAGACCTCCGACCAGCACCGCGATGGCCGTCGCGGCCGCCGCGTACTCCAGCGAGTTGCCGATCGCGTCGATCGGCGGCACCAGGAACACCCCGCCGGCGTCCGAGCCGAGCGCCCGGTAGGAACCCAGGCCGGGCACCGCCAGCGACCTCTGCACCAGCACGGCCAGCGGCAGCACCAGCAACACCCCCACGGTGGCCAGCACACCGCCCAGCAGCGCCCACTGCCCGGCCCCGCGCGGGCGGCGGGCCGTGCCCGCGGCGTCGACCAGGCGCAGCGCGCCCTCGCGCCGCCGGACGGTCCTGGCGTGCACGGCGAGTATCGCGCCGACGGCGGCGAACTGCAGGAGGGTGAGCACGGCGGCCGCGGACAGGTCGAAGAGCTGGGAGGTCTGCCGGTAGATCTCCACCTCCAGCGTGGAGAAGGTCGGGCCGCCCAGGATCTGCACGACCCCGAACGAGGTGAAGGTGAACAGGAAGACCATCAGGGCGGCGGCGGCCACGGCGGGCGCCAGCGCCGGAAGGGTGACCGTCCGCCAGGCCGCGAACCGCGAGGCGCCGAGCATCCGCGCCGCCTCCTCCTGCCCCGGGTCCAACTGCGCCCACAGCCCTCCGACGGTGCGCACGACCACGGCGTAGTTGAAGAAGACGTGCGCCAGCAGGATCGCCCACACCGTCGTGTCCAGGCGGACGCCCCAGAGGTCGTCGAGGAGCCCGCCGCGACCGACCAGGGCCAGGAACGCCGAACCGACGACGACGGTCGGCAGCACGAACGGCACCGTCACGACGGCCCGCAGCACCTGCTTGCCCGGGAAGGCGAAGCGGGCGAAGACGTAGGCCCCGGGCAGCGCCACCAGCAGGGTGAGCGCGGTGGAGGCGGCCGCCTGCCAGGTGGTGAACCACAGCACGTGCCGCACGTCGGACCCGGCCGCGACCTGCCACAGCCGCTCGATCCGCCAGGCCCCGTCGACCCGCAGGCCGCGCACGACGATCGCGGTGACGGGGTAGGCGAAGAACACCGCGAAGAACGCGACGGGCACGACCGTCAGGCCGAGCCGCACCGCGCTCCCGCGGCGCGGTGCGGCGCCCGCGGCCGCTTGCCTCACTTCAGTACGAGAGACGTCCACGACTTGACCCACGCGTCACGGTGGTCGGCGATCCTGGCCGGCGTCATCGTCTCCGGGTCCTCGGCCGGGGGCCCGTACTTCGTGAACTCGGCCGGGACCTGCACACCGTCCACCACCGGGTAGACGAACATGTTCAGCGGCATGTCCTGCTGGAACCGCTTGGTGAGCAGGAAGTCGATGAACGCCTTGCCGCCCTCGGGATTCCCGGCATTGCTCAGCAGGCCGGCGAACTCGATCTGGCGGAAGCAGGTGCCCTTCGCCACCCCGGTGGGTGCGGTCGACGGCTTGGGATCGCCGTAGATCACCTCTGCGGGAGGCGAGGACGCGTAGGACACCACGAGCGGCCGGTCGGCCTTCGCCTGCTTGCCGCCGGCCGAGCCGGAGAAGTCCTCGTTGTAGGCCTGCTCCCAGCCGTCGACCACCTGCACTCCGTTGGCCTTCAGCTTCTTCCAGTAGTCCTGCCACCTGCCGTCGCCGTAGCGGGCCGCGGTGCCGAGGAGGAAGCCGAGGCCCGGTGAGGAGGTGGCGGCGTTCTCCGTGACCAGGAGATCCTTGTAGGCCGGCTTGATCAGGTCGTCGAAGGTGGCGGGCGGGGCCAGCTCGTGGTCGGCGAAGTACTTCTTGTCGTAGTTGACGCAGATGTCGCCGTAGTCGACCGGCGTGACCCGGTGCCGGTCGGCGTCCAGCTGGTACTGCGCGCCCACCCGGTCCAGACCCTGGGCGCGGTACGGCTGGAACAGGCCGTTGTCGAGCGCGCGGGACAGCAGGGTGTTGTCGACGCCGAAGAAGACGTCGCCCTGCGGGTGGTCCTTGGTCAGGAGGGCCTTGTTGACGGCCTGCCCGGCGTCCCCGCTCTTGAGGACCTTGACCTGGTAGCCGGACTGCTTCTCGAACGCGGCGATGACGTCCTTCGAGGCCGCCCACGAGTCGTGGCTGACGAGAGTCACGGTGCGGGAGCCGCCGCCCCGGGTGCTCCCCTCGTCGGACGCGCCGCACGCGGTCAGCGCGGGCACGGTGACCAGTCCCAGCCCGAGGGCGAGGGCGGTGGCCTTCTTGGTGATGCTCACTTGATTCCTCCTGGGGTGACCAGGAGAAGACGCGGCCCCGCCCGGAACCGGCGGGCATCCGTCCGCCGGGGCCGGGCAGGGCGCAACAGCTCGAGTGGTGACCGATCTCCCTACCCAGAATGACCTGGGCCAGGTTCGGAGGGTCTGCGGCCGGTGCCGCACTCTCAGCGCTGTGGCGCTCCCCTGTCGGAATATGCAGGTGTGGATGATGCTGATATCGGTGGTGCGGATATCGGTGGTGCTGTGACGTGGTGCTGTGTCGGTGTGAAGTCGTCCGTGCTCAGGCTACCGCTCGGTGGCCGCGAGCTGGCCGCAGGCCCCGTCGATCTCCTGACCCCGGGTGTCCCGGACGGTCACCGGCACCCCGTGCGCGGCGACGGCGTCGACGAACGCCTTCTCGTCCTCCGGTCGGGAAGCGGTCCACTTCGAACCCGGCGTCGGGTTGAGCGGGATGAGGTTGACGTGCACCGGTTTGCCCTTCAGGAGCCGGCCGAGCCGGTCACCGCGCCAGGCCTGGTCGTTGATGTCCCTGATCAGGGCGTACTCGATGGACAGCCGGCGGCCGGACTTCTGGACGTACTCGAATCCGGCGTCCAGCACCTCGCGCACCTTCCACCGCGTGTTCACCGGGACGAGCGTGTCGCGCAGCTCGTCGTCCGGCGCGTGCAGGGAGATGGCGAGCCGGCACTTCAGGCCCTCGTCGGCCAGCCGGTGGACGGCCGGAACGAGTCCGACGGTCGACACGGTGATACCGCGCTGGGACAGCCCGAGGCCGTCGGGCGCCGGGTCGGTGAGCGCCCGCACGGCGCCCACCACCCGCTTGTAGTTGGCCAGCGGCTCGCCCATCCCCATGAAGACGATGTTGGACAGCCGGGCCGGACCTCCGGGCACCTCCCCGTCCCGCAGGGCCCGCATCCCGTCGACGATCTGGTGCACGATCTCGGCGGTGGACAGGTTCCGGTCCAGGCCGGCCTGCCCGGTGGCGCAGAAGGGGCAGTTCATACCGCAGCCGGCCTGGGAACTGATGCACATGGTCACCCGGTCCGGGTACCGCATCAGCACCGACTCCACGAGAGTGCCGTCGAACAGCCGCCACAGCGTCTTGCGGGTCGCGCCCTGGTCGGTGGACAGATGCCGGACCACCGTCATCAGCTCCGGCAGCAGCGCCTCCCGCAGCTTCCCGCGCGCCCCGGCGGGGATGTCGGTCCACTGCTCGGGGTCGTGCGCGTAGCGCGCGAAGTAGTGCTGCGAGAGCTGCTTGGCGCGGAACGGCTTCTCACCGATCGCGGCGACCGCCTCCTTGCGCTCGGCGGGCGTGAGGTCGGCGAGATGCCGCGGCGGCTTCTTGGCTCCGCGGGGGGCGACGAAAGTGAGTTCTCCGGGCTTCGGCATAACCCTCCTAGTGTCGCAGATCAACTCGGGGAGCCCAGGCCAGAGCGGGGTGGGGGTGGTCACCCGTGGGTGCCGACTGTCAGCCTTGGTCGGCCTCGGACGGCCCAGGGACGGCCCAGCCCTGATCCGAGTGCGCCGTGATCACCGCCACCCCAATCGCTTATGGCATCACCAGCAGCCTTCCGTTCACCCAGCCCACGTAACGTGCGTCGGCTGATCCAGGGGCGTCGAATTTGCCCGCTATTCGGAGGCAACCGAGTCATAGTCCGCAGAGACTTTGGGAGTCGAATAGTTGTTGGCTTCCAACCATTCCCGAGTCACTACGTTGCTGGCATCCTGCTTGATGGTACGCGAAATCAGCAACCTCTCATCTCGCGCATTCATTAGAGCCAAAGCATAGATTCTCTGAAAAATAGGTCGCGCCTCATCATCCAGACGTCTACGAATGATGTCCTTAGTCGCGGTGGGGTCAATCTGAGCCAAGCGTTGGGCCGCCACTGAGATTTGATGCAGGTCAGAACCCTTTTCCAGCCATTCCGCCATCACTTCCCGATATGCTGGCAGCCGATTAGAACTGGGGATAGCCAAGGCGAACTGAGCAGACGACCAGTGGATTGCCGCCCACTCGGTTGCACGGTAGCCGCTATACCAATCGCAGTAGGCACCCATTCTGCGCGGATCTTCTTTTACAGCATCGCGGAAGTACCTGCCCAGCGCGTCTGCAACGTGGGAGAGTTTCTCCGCAAAGGCAAGCCATCGATCAAAATTCCCATACTCCTTATGCTTCCTGAGAGTCTTCAGGATCACTTTGATCGTGGCAGAAGATTGACTGAACGGCCTTTCCAGTGCTGCACCCTCTAGCTTCCTCAGCCATTCGATGTCCATCTCCTCGACTGCGGCTTCAACGACATCGGACCCATTCTCCAGTATTTGAATCCTCTTCTTTACGGGGATCGGCACTTCTTGAAGGCCCTCCAGAAGCACATCCTGCCGGATCTCTTTGAGGCGACCCAGGCGACTCTTAGAGGCGTTGGCCTCAAGACCCAGCTCTCGAACGCGAGACTGGAAGTCGAGGAAGAACTTGTAGAGCGTCGCCTCTTCTCCGGTTACGTAAATATCATCCATCCACCTGACTGCCCCTGTCAGTTGACCTGAAGACAACCTCTGCGAAATCAGGTTGTCGAGTGGAGCCATGTACCGGTTCGCCAGGATGGCGGATGGCCAACTTCGCTGAGGAAGACCATTCCTGGATGCAAGCTCGTGATGAGATCGAACAATCTTTTCAATTAGGCGCGCACCAGCAGAATCGCCCGCCTCGGAATAGACAACATCCACTGCCTTATTGACATCAATGGAAGCAAAGAAGGAGGTGATATCCGTCTGAAGTGCATACCCTTCCATCAATGCAGGGTCATGAAAGAATGAAGAATAATTCTTCCACTCGTCACCGTTGTTGGCCAGCCTCTTCTCATTGCGCAATCGCCAGCCGTAGACCCATTCGGGCAAATTGGCGTGAAGCTTTGAGGTTACCTGCGCGATAGCTGCCGCATAGGCCATCCTTACGTCTAGCGACATCACTACGGCCGGACGTACCCCTAGGCGGCTTTTCGGCACAACGGTGGGTTCGAATCTAGGCTCCCGCCGCAGCGTGATATTGCCGTCTCGGTGCACAATCTCCGACCACGGAAATTCCCGCGGGCTCTTCATCACCCAAGATAGTTCGGGCCACCCCCAGGGGTCCCGGTACCAATCTCCATACATTTCCGTCTGACAGATATCCGCGGCCTTCTTTGCATCAAGTCCAAAACTCATTAGCCCCCCTGACTTGCGATACCGATGCAATGTGCGCGGTGACCCTGCGCATCGAGAATAACTTAGCGTACAGCGTCAGGGGCGAGGCAGTGTTTTTCCTGCCAGTCGGCTCTGGTCGCAGGCTTCCGGTTAGGTCGGCGGAGCGGCTTTGGGCTGGAGCTGCTTTGGGGCGAGTGATCATGGCCCCGTAAGCTTCCGGCGTGTCGGGCAGTCTGTGGACCTGCCCGGTAAAGCACGACGTTGGGGCCATGATCTTAGAGGCTCGCCCCAAAGTGGCTGCCTAAAGCCGTGGAGCCGACCGCCCCAGCCACAGAGGGTTTTCCTGCCTCTGCCCGCTGCACGTAGCGCGCCGCCGGGCGCGGCCAGCCGGGGCGGAGACAGGAGGCAGGCCGCGCCGCAGAGGCGGCGCGCGCCCGCGCCGTGCGCGGGCTCTTGATGGATGTAGGGAAAGTCGTACCGCACCCTTGATCGGCAGTTGCTCCGATCACGGCCTGTCGGCTCTCGGCTCGACTCGGCTACCGTTCCATGCATGCCTTCTGCACTGGACACGCCCCAGGGAGCGGCCGAACTCGCTGAGTCCCTGCTCCCCCAGCTCGGGAACCGCTGGCTGCACACTCAGGCCGTGGCTGCTCGGGCCCGCGAAGCTTCCGCGGCTGTGTCCGAGGCGGACCGGGATCTCCTCGTCGCTGCCGCGTGGCTGCATGACATCGGCTACGCGCCCGAGCTGCGTGACACCGGATTTCATCCTCTCGACGGTGCCAGGCACCTCGAATCGCTGGGTGCGCCGGCACGTCTGGTGCGGCTCGTCGCTCATCATTCCGGGGCCGTGTACGAGGCAGAGCAGCGCGGGCTCTCGACAGAGCTGGCCGTCTACGAGCGGGAGGACTCGCCGGTCCTGGACGCCCTGATCTTCGCTGACATGACGACCGGGCCCGCCGGGCAGTCCTTCGACTTCGACACCCGGATCGACGAGATCTTCGTCCGCTACGAGCCGGGCAGCGAGGTCCACAACGCGATCAGCAAGGCACGGCCCTACCTTCAGGGCGCGGTGGAGCGGACTCGCGACCGCTTGTCGCATCAGCCGAGGTAGGGATCTGCCCGGTCGGCCAGGCCGTGCTCGATCCGCATGCGCATCGACGGGTGGATCTTCAGCTCGTCCAGCTTGCTCGGGTCGACGAAGGCGACTTCCTTGCTCTCGCTGCTCGTCCGCAGCCGGCCACCGGTGATGCGGGCATGGAAGCAGACGGAGAACTGCTGGCGGACCTCGCCGTCGTCGTACGCCATGACGTGCCCTGGGTTGGTGTAGATGCCGACGAGGCCGGTCACCTCCACCTCGAAGCCGGTCTCTTCCCTGGTCTCGCGTACGGCTGCGTCCGGGGCTGACTCGCCCAGGTCGACGCCGCCGCCGGGCAGGGCCCAGAGGTCGTTGTCGGTCTTGTGGATCAGCAGGACCTCTCCGGCGTCGTTGCGGGCTACGGCGGTCACGGAGGGAACGAGGCTGTTCGCCTTCGGGGCGTGGGGATCGTTGAAGTAGTCGACACGGGCCATGCGTTCAGCGTTGCACGTCCGGAGCCCGTTACGCCTCCCGGCCCCGCTCCCACGCGTAGTCGAAACTCCGCATGTAGTGCCGGAAGGTCCGGGCTCCCGGAAGGTACCGGAAGTGCATCACCGGGTTCTGGCCTGCGGGGGCTCCGAGGACGTGGGGGTTCACGAGAAGGTCCTCGTCGAACCGGTAGATCGAGTTGTAAAGGATCGTGTCGTGCAGCCGGACATCGACGCCGGGCGTCGACATGGCGGGCTCAAGGTAGCGGCGGGTGATCCGGGCGCGTGCGGCCAGGTCGCCTCCGATGCCTTCCTCCTCGCCGCGCTGGTGGACCGCCTCGGAGTCGGGGTCGCCGAGCAGGATGCGCACCTGGGCGCCGGCCTTCGCCTTCTCGGCCAGTTGTTCGGGCAGGTCCGGGTGGCTGTCGAAGAGGAACAGCCCGGCGTACACGAGGACGTCGACCTGGTCTGTCGCCTTCTCGATCAGGGATGCCCAGAGCGGGGCGGGAACCGCGCCACGGTGCGGGTAGTACGTGATCAGCTCTGACGTGCTGGCCTTCTCCGCCTGCTTCTCCACCGATGGCCAGAGATAGACCTCGTCGACTCCGAGGAAGCTGGCCGCCTTCCAGCGGTGGCCCCGGTGCGGGGTGCGGCTCGTGGTGATCCACCGCTCGACGCTCTTGGGGTCCACGCCCACGTGGTCGGCAACGGACTGGATCGTCTCGCCGTTCGCTGAAATCGCCGCGCGCAGACGCTCGTTCGCCATGTCGTGCCCTTCACCGGGACCAGCAGGGACGTTTTGACGATAGCTCAGACGTCCCTAAACGTCCATACGGACGGTGATGCGTCCACCCCCTCTCACGGTCTCCTGATCTCACCGACGAGACGTCGGCCAACACCTCACCTCAACAGGAGACAAGACGATGCGTCAGATCCCCGTGGACACCGCCAACGCCACCGTGATGGTCGCCAAGACCCCCCAGCCCAAGGTGAAGGACCGCCGTACCGGTGAGATCGCCACCGACAAGGACGGTGCGACGCTCATGGTCGTGGAGGTCATGTTCTCCACGCCCGACGAAGTCGAGATCCTCAAGCTCACCGTCCCGCAGTCCGGCGTCTCCGAGGACCTGGCCATGGGCACTCCCGTGGTCCTGACCGGCCTGGTCGCCTCGCCGTGGGAGAACGAGTTCAACGGCCAGAAGCGGCACGGGATCGCCTTCCGTGCGGTCGCGGTGACCTCGCTGACCGCTGCGGACTCGGCCTCGAAGGCGGCCTGATCCATGACGTGGCTGACCGTTGCCCTGGTGCTGGTCGTCGCCGCTGCGGGTCTCCTGCGGTGGCGGCGCCCCGCCTGGTACTGGCTGACCTTCGGCGTCACCCTCGCCGCCCTGCGGGTCCTGGTCCGCTACGGCTCGGTCATGGACGCCTGCGGCCTCACCGTCCCGGCCCCCCGTTGGCGCCTGGCCCTGGCCCGGATGACCAACCGGCCCGCTCCCGGTCCGCGCGCCCCGCGCATCCTGCGAGTGCGGGTCACCCGTACCGGGCTGGCCCTCCGCCTCAAGCTCCGCCCCGGTCAGGACGCCTTCGACGTGGCCGCCTCGTGTGACCGCCTGCGGCACTCCTTCGCCATGTACGGCGTCACCTCCCGTGAGGTGCGCTCGGGCGTCGTCGAGCTGCGCATGACCGGCTACGACGTGCTCAAGCGGGTGCAGATGCCCGCCCTGGTCGACACCCGCCCGATGCGGGTCCCGGTCGCCCTGCGCGAAGACGGGGCCGTGCACTATCGCGACTACCGCACCGTGCCGCACGCCCTCACCCTCGGTGCCACGGAGTCCGGCAAGTCGGTCTATCAGCGCAACCTCGTGGCCGCGCTCGCGCCGCAACGGGTCGCCCTGGTCGGCATCGACTGCAAGCAGGGGGTTGAGCTGTTCCCGCTGGCCCGCCGGTTCTCCGCGATCGCCGACACCCCCGACACCGCCGTCGAACTCCTCGACGCCCTCGTGTCCCACATGCAGGACGTGTATCAGCTCATCCGGGCCGAACAACGGATCACCGCCGACGTGCCCGATGCCGAGATCGCCGCCGACATCTGGGACCTGCCCGAAGACCTGCGTCCGGTACCGATCGTGGTCCTGGTCGACGAGGTCGCCGAACTCGCCCTCTTCGCCACCAAGGAAGAGGAAAGGCGGCGGGACCGGATCATCACCGCCCTGGCCCGCCTCGCCCAGCTCGGCCGCGCTGCCGGCATCTACCTGGAGATCTGCGGACAGCGCTTCGGCTCCGAACTCGGCAAGGGCATCACGATGCTCCGCGCCCAGCTCACCGGCCGCACCGCCCACCGCGTCAACGACGAATCCAGCGCGAACATGGCCCTCGGCGACATCGCCCCGGACGCCGTGCTGGCCGCGATCCAGATCCCCACCGACACCCCCGGCGTCGCCATCACCGGCGACTCGACCGGCGGATGGGCTCGTATCCGCGCCCCGCACACCTCGCTGCGCCAGGCGGTGAACACCTGCAACCGGTACGCCGACCTGACCCCGGACCTGCCCGCCCTCGCACCGTTCCGGCCCGCCCTCGGCACCCTCGCCCCGGTCCCGGCCGTCGAGTCCGCCCCGGCCGCCGCCTGACCTTCCCGGAGGATCGTCATGCCCCGTTCGTCACTGCGCGTGGATGCCGTCCTGGTCCAGGCGGTCATCGCCGGAGCCCTGTCCTTCGCCCACCTGCACGACCTCGCCGCCGCTGCCGGACAGGACGACTGGAAGGCCTGGGCGTATCCGGTCTCCGTGGACCTGCTCCTGGTCGCCGCCTGGCGTCGGCTGCGTTCGGACGGGCCGTCCCGGCTGGCCTGGTGCTGGTTCCTGACCGCCCTTGTCGCCTCACTCGGTGCCAACATCGCCACCGCCGGCCTCCTCGACCTCGGCAGCGTCCCGAGCTGGCTGCGCATCCTCGTCGCGGCCTGGCCCGCCCTGGCCTTCATGGGCGGCACGCTCCTCGCCCACTCACCCGCGAGCCACTCTCCGGACCCGAACCCCGCCCCCGAGGTGGAGTCCGACCCGCCCGCCGCAGAGCCGGACCCGGCACCGGAACCGGAACAGGTGGCTGCCGTCGACGGCACCCCAGCCCTCCCGGCCGCAGTTCCCGCACCGGCGACACCGGCCGTGCCGGTCCCGGCCGCGCTGGTCGACCACGCCCGCAAAGTCGCCGACGACCACCGTGCCCGCACCGGCTCCCGGATCGACACCGACACCCTGCGCGCCCGCCTCGGCGTCCCGCCACACCTGGCCGACGCCATCGCCGCCCAACTCACCTGACTCGAAGGGAGACACGTCGTGGTCGCTGACCCGGACGACCTGACCACCGCCGACTACCTCGACGCCGCCCGCGAGATGACCGCCGCCAACCGGCCATTCCTCGCCCACCTGCTCGCCGAGGAAGCCGCCCGCCGTACCGCGGACCCGGCCACCGCCGCCGGTATCCGCGCCTCCTTCCTCGACCCGACCCTGACCCGGCAGGAGACCGACTGACATGCCCGCCCGCGACTTCTTCCACTCCGTGATGCGGATCGGGCCGGTGCAGATCGGCACCCACCGCGACCGCAACGGCACGACCAAGCACGCCGCCGTGTGCAGCAACGACGGCTGCGGCTGGTCCGCCGACTACTCCACCCGGTCCGCCGCCCAGCTCGCCGCCCGCACCCACCGCTGCAAGGTCCGCTAGGAGGCCCTCGTGGATGTCCCGCTCTGGTTCGCCCTGCTCTGCGTCGGAGCCCTCGGCGTCAAGCTCATCCGCCCGCCGCTCTGGCTGGTCCTGGTCCTGCTGCTCGGCGGCTACCTCCTCGCCGACAGCCTCCTCGCCCCGGTCATCGACACCGCCGTCAAGTAAGGAGACCCGCTCGTGATCCGGCCCAAGCCCCCGGCCATGCCCCAGCCCACCGGCACAACCACCCCGCCCACCGTCGTCGAGCCGACCACCATCACCCCCGGCACTCCGGCCACACCGCCGGCACACACCGCCCCGCCGCCGCTGCCGTCCCGGCCCACGATCCAGCTCACCCCCGGCACCGCGCTCGCCCTCGTCGGCGGCGGCACGGCCGTGGTCCTGGTCGTCGGCGCCGTCCTGGTCTCCATGCTCCTGGCGGTCGCCGTCACCGCCGCCTCGGTCGCCGTGTGCGCGGTCGTCCTGCGCTCGTTGCTGGCCTCCGACGCCAAGCGTCGCTGAACGGTCCCGAAAGCGACGCACAAGCCGCCAAGCACGCCGCCGCCTTCGGGACCCCTGCTCCGCCAACCGCCATCGCCAAGGGAGTACGTCATGGACCTGACCGCAGCCGCCGCCCTGGTGCCGTTACTGGGCTGGGCCGTGCACGGGAGCATCCTGGCCCACCGGCTCGCCTCCGCCCGCCGCGACCCGCTCACCGGCCTGCACACCCGCGCCGGATGGACCGCCCGCGCCGAACACTGCATCCGCCGGCACCCGCACGCCGCCGTGCTCCTGGTCGACCTCGACCACTTCAAGACCCTCAACGACACCCACGGCCACGCCGCCGGGGACGCCGCCCTCACCGCCACCGCCGCCCGGCTCCGAACCTGGTGCGGACCCCACGGCACCGCCGGGCGCTTGGGGGGAGACGAGTTCGTGGCCGTCGTCCGCGAGCTGACCGCAGCCGATCTGCATGAGCTGACTGCCCGGCTTCACCGGCCGCTGGACTACGACGGGACCGCGCTCCCCTTGGCCGCCTCGGTGGGTGTCTGCCGTCTCGCCGAGCTGCCGGTGCCGCTCCTGACCGATGCCCTCGCCGCCGCCGATACGGCCATGTACGCGGCCAAGGGTCGCAGCCGCCGGGGATCGCGCCTCTCTCACTGACCGGCCACCGGGTGGCGCACAAGCCGCCAAGCACGCCGCCACCCGGAGCCGTTCCTTCCAACCGCAATCGAAAGGAACCACCATCATGGCCCACCTCACCCCGCCGCTGCCGAGGATCTGCCCGGCCTGCGACGGCTTCCCCTCCGTCGCCGTCACGCTCGGCGGCCGCGTCCACCGCGGCCACCTGCGCACCATCACCGTGCACTGCCCGGCCTGCAACGGCCTCGGCACCACCCCCACTCGCCGCATGCGGGAGGGCGCCCGTGCCTGAGCAGCTGCTCGACCCGACCACCCTCGGCGACCTGCTGAGGGTGGCTTCGGCCTCCGACTACCACCGCTGGCACGAGCAGATCCGCCGCACCGGCGGCTGCGCCGACCCCATCCACCTGACCGGCTGGGTCCTGCACAAGGACAAGACCACCGGCGAGACCCTGCACCACTACTCCACGGAGGGCGAACCCGGCGGGCGGCTCCGCCTCGCCTGCGGCAACCGCCGGGCCTCGCGCTGCCCCTCCTGCGCCTGGACCTACGCGGGCGACACCTACCACCTCATCCGCGCCGGGCTCGCCGGTGACGACCGCCGCGACATCCCCGCCACCGTCCGCGATCATCCGCGCGTCTTCACCACTCTCACCGCCCCCTCGTTCGGCGCGGTCCACAACCGGCCTGACCGGGGCATCTGCCGCTGCGGCACCCATCACGCCCCGGACGCTCCGGAGCTGGGCACCGCCCTTGACCCGGAGACGTACGACTACGCGGGCGCGGTGCTGTTCAACAACCACGCCGGGCAGCTCTGGCAGCGCTTCACCAACCGGCTCCGCCGCGAGATCGCCGCCCGCGCCGGCCTCACGCAACGGGAGCTGAAAGAGCGAGCCCGGCTGTCGTACGGCAAGGTCGCGGAGTTCCAGAAGCGGGGCGCACTGCACTTCCATGCCGTGATCCGCCTCGACGGACCGGACGGCCCGGACACTCCTCCACCATCCTGGGCGACCATCGGCCTGCTCGCCGACGCGATCCGCGCCGCCGCCGCGCACTCCTACACCTCGGTCTCCGTCCCGGCCGTCGCCGACCAAGCGGCCCGGACCTTCCGCTGGGGCACCCAGCTCGACGTCCGCCCGGTCAAGGCCTTCGGCGACGGCTCCGCCCTCACCGAACAGGCCGTCGCCGCCTACGTCGCCAAGTACGCCACCAAAGCCGCCGAAACCACCGGCACCCTCGACCGCCGCATCGGCGAACTCTCCGAACTCGACCGCCACGGCGTCCCCGACCACACCCGCCGCCTGATCACCGCATGCCGCGACCTCGACCCGCTCTACCCGGATCGCCGCCTGTGGGCCTGGGCACACATGCTCGGCTTCCGCGGCCACTTCTCCTCCAAGTCCCGCCGCTACTCCACCACCCTCGGCGCCCTCCGCCAGGCACGCGCCGACTATCGCGCCGCCCAGGAGCACAACGCCCTCGGCCTCGACGACCAGGAGCCGGACACCGTCCTGGTCCTCGCCGACTGGCAGTACGCCGGGCACGGCCACACCCCGGGCGAGTCCGTCCTCGCCGCGACCATCGCCCGCGACCTCCAGCTCAACCGCGAAACCGCCCGCGAAGCCCTACGCGACCAACTCGCCGACGAGGGGGAGTACTGACCATGGCCTCAGAGCTGCCGAACCGTTTCCTGACCCCTGAGGACCTGGTCGAGATGTTCGAGCTGCCCAGCATCGAGACGGTCTACCAGTGGCGTCGCAAGCGCACCGGCCCCCGCGGCTTCCGCGTCGGCCGCCACCTCCGCTTCGACCCGACGGACGTGCGCATATGGGTCGACTCCCAGCTCGGGGAGGCTGCCTGATGGCCGGCCACATCCAAGACCGCTGGTTCAGGACCGAGCCCGGCCCGGACGGCAAGCCTCGCAAGGTCAAGAGCGACCGTCACGGGCTGGGCCTCCGCTACCGCGCCCGCTACATCGGCCCGGACGGCACAGAGAAGTCCAAGAGCTTTCCCGACCGGCAGAAGCGACGCGCGGAAGACTGGCTGACCAACATCGCGTCGGACATGTCGCGCGGCTCCTACATCGACCCTCGCGCGGCTCGGATCACCTTCAAGGCGTACGCCGAGAAGTGGCTCAAGGCCCACACCGCCGACGTGTCCAGCCAGATCGTCACCGAGCAGCGGCTGCGTCTGCATGCGTTCCCTGTGGTCGGCACGCGACCGCTGGACTCATTCCGACCCGAGCACATCCGCGACCTCACGAGCGCGTTGGAGGCGAACCCGGCCGTGAGCGGCGCGTACGCGCGCAACATCTACGGCGACGTTCGAGCCGTGCTGAGCGCGGCCGTCGACGACGGCCTGTTGCCCCGAAACCCGTGCTCTGCGAAGTCCGTCCGCCCACCGGCAGGCGAGCGGCGCCGCGTCGTGCCGTGGCTGCCCACTCAGGTGCACGCCGTTCGCGCGGCGCTCCCTGAGCGGTACCGGACCATGGTGGACACGGGAGCGGGGTGCGGACTCCGACAGGGCGAGGTCGTAGGGCTCGCTGAGGATGCGCTGGACTTCGAGAGCGGCATCCTTCGCGTGGTCCGGCAGGTGAAGCTCATCCGTGGGAAGGCCGTGTTCGCCCCGCCGAAGTGCAACAAGGAACGGGACGTACCGCTGCCGTCGTCAGTGGCTGAGGCCCTGCGTGTCCACATGGACGCCTTCAAGCCCGTTGAGATCACGCTGCCGTGGCGGAAGCCGGATGGCCCGAAGGTGACGGCCCGCCTGCTGTTCACGAACACCGCGAGCGGGGTTGTGTGGCGGAGCAACTTCAACATCCAGGAGTGGAAGCCCGCGCTCGCGGTCGCCGGCCTCATCCCGGACGCCGACGCCGACGGCAAGTACGAGTCGGCGCGCGAGCACGGCATGCACGCGCTGAGGCACTTCTACGCCTCAGTGCTGCTGGACGCCGGGGAGAGCATCAAGGCCGTCAGCCAGTACCTTGGGCACACCGACCCGGCGCTGACGCTGCGGGTGTACGCGCACCTCATGCCATCGAGTCAAGAGCGAACCCGCAGGGCCGTCGACAGTGCGCTGAGGTCAACACCGAAAAAGCAATGACCTTTTGACGGCTGAATCCCTAACCTGCATGTATGGCAGTGGTTAGAACGTGTGGCTGGTGCAACGTACGCTGCAACATGCAGAGGGTTCACACCGTTGATATTGGCGTGGCTGGATGGGGCGAGCGGCAGTCAGTCGCCATGACTTTCCAGTGCGACGGCTGCGGCCACCTCAGTGTGGCAACTGGTCGACGCGAGCCCAGCCCATGGGAGTCCAACGGAACCCGCCTGGTGGTGGACGGCCCGAGCGCATGGTTCCCGCGCCAACTCGGCAAGCGGGTCTACGACGACGTCCCAGAAGCCATTGCGAGCATGGCCATTGAGGCACACCAGTGCCTCTCTATTGAGGCCAACAGGGCCGCTGTGGCGCTGGCCCGCGCCGTAGTAGAGGCCACTGCCAAGGATCGCGGGATCAAGACTGGCACTCTCGAAAAGAAGATCGACAAGCTGTTCGAGCAGCACCTCATTCGGGAGTACGTCAAGGATGCTGCCCATGAGGTCCGGTTCGGAGGGAACGAAGTCGCTCACGGTGACCTCGTTGCCGAACCGATGGACAACGTCACTGCGACCGAGATCCTCGGTCTCATGGACGAGATCCTTGACGAAGTGTTTCAGTCCCCAGCGAGGGTGAGGCACCGCAGGGCACAGCGACTTGAGCGCGAGCGACGGCTGAAGGAAGGCGAGGGCTCAGCCTCTGAGGAGGCATCGCAGGAGGCGCCATCTGGAGACGTCGTGAGCGTCACCGAAGAGCCCCCCTTCTGATCGCCACGGCCCAGAGACGGCCCAGGACCACGGAACAGGCCCCCTACCAACGCCAAACGCGCAGGTGAGGGACCTGTTCGCGTTTGACGGCTGCCAGTTCTCCGGGCTTAGGCATGGCGGTACCAGTGTCGCAGATCCACGGGGAGGGCCTGCGCCTGTCGGTCCGTGCGACTGCCGTCAGCGGTCGTCGCCGATCGCCCTGGAACGGCCCGTGCGGAGCCGGGCGGTGACGAGCGGCGGGCTCCGGGGGAGAGATTTCCGCCTGGGATAGGGTGCCGGGCACCGAGCGAGCGACAGGGAGTCCGCCTTGACGATGGTCCAGCACAGCCGGGCAGGAAGGCGTCAGGCGAGGAAGCGGATCCGGCCCCGGCGTTCTCCCGCGGTGCCCCTGCTCGTGCTGGCCTGGGGCGGGGCCGCGGCTGTCCTGTGGCTGTGGTGGCGGGACACGCCGGCGGTGTCCGGGGCCGCCGACCAGCTCGTGAACGCCGGTCGGATGGCGGGCCTGCTCGCCGGCTACGTGATCGCCCTGACCATCGTCCAGATGGCACGGGTGCCCTCGCTCGAGCGCCGGGTGGGATCCGACCGGGTCTCACGCTGGCACGCCGCCACCGGCCGCTACGCGCTGTACCTGACCGCGGTCCACGTCGCACTGGTTCTGTACGGGTACGCGATGCAGACGCACACCGGGATCGTCTCGCAGACGGTGCAGGTCGTCACCGAGTACCCCGACATGGGCAAGGCCGCCGTGGGAACGTCCGTGCTGCTGTTCGTCGGCCTGGTGTCGGGCGGCGCGGTACGGCGCCGGATGCACTACGAGGTCTGGTACTACCTGCACCTGCTCACCTATGTCTCCGTGTACCTCGCCTTCTGGCATCAGCTGACCGCGGGCAGCGAGTTCGTCGGCAACGCGGCGGCCCGCGCCGCCTGGTCCGCCCTCTACGTCACCGTCGCGGCGCTCGTCGTGTGGTACCGGCTCCTCACCCCGATACGTCTCAACCTGCGGCACCGGATGCGCGTCGAGTCCGTCGTGGAGGAGGTCCCGGGCGTGGTCTCGGTCCTGGTACGCGGACGGCGGCTGCACCGGCTGGGCGCCGAGTCCGGGCAGTTCTTCCGCTGGCGGTTCCTCGCCCGGGGCCTGTGGTGGACCGCGAACCCGTACTCCCTCTCCGCCCCGCCCCGGCCCGACCTGCTGCGCATCACGGTCAAGGCGGCCGGTGGGCACAGCGCCGCGCTCGCCGGGCTGCGGCCCGGCACACGGGTGTGGGCGGAGGGGCCGTACGGGGCGCTGACCGGCGCTCGCCGCAGCCGCGGCAAGGTGCTGCTGCTCGCCGGCGGCGCCGGCATCACACCGCTGCGGGCCCTGTTCGAGACGTTGCCGGGCAGGCCAGGAGATCTGACCCTGCTCTACCGGGCGCGCACAGCGGAGGAACTGGCGCTGCGGGACGAACTGGAGGCGATCGCGGACGAGCGCGGAGCACAGCTGCTGTACGCGGTGAACAGCCCGGACGGCCGACGCCCGACGATCACCGCCAAGATGTTGCGCCGGATACTGCCCGACATCGCCCGGCATGACGTGTACCTGTGCGGCCCGCCCGGACTCGCCGAGGAGTCCTACTCCGCACTGCGCGAAGCGGGAGTGCCGGACCGGCGCATCCACCACGAGTCGTTCGAGTTCTGACGCCGAGCCCGGACACCTCCGGTACCCCGCCGCAGTCGACGGACCGCCGACCGGCTGGGGCCGAGAAGGCCGTACGGACGCACCACGAGTGACAGTCCCGGAGACGCCTGCGCTGTGCCGTAGGTGAGGAAGAAACACCAAGTGCGCCGTACCCTGCTGCTCGGCGCCACCACCGCGTCCGTCATCGTGCTGCTGCTCGCGCTCAAGCCGCGAACCGACCCGGCGACCGTGGTGCAGGCCGGCGGCAGCGCCGGAACCCCGCCCACGGCAACGGTCTCGGCGTCCCCGCCCCCGCCCCCGACTTCCTCCTCGGCCGTGCCGTCCGTGTCTGCCGCCGCGTCGAAGCGCTCGGCGGCCGCCGAGCGCCCGTCGGCCGCCCCCGGATCCACGGCAGCACGCTCCGCCTCCGCGGCCCCGGCCCGCACGACGACCGCCCCGCCCGCCCCGAAGACGACGTCCGCCGCGCCCGCACCCGCCACCCGGACCGTCACCGGAGCCACCGTGTCCACGAAGTACGGGCCGGTCCAGGTGCGGATCACCGTCTCCGGCAGCACGATCACCCAAGCGGACGCCGTGCAGTCCCCGGACGAGACGGCCCACAGCCGGAGCATCTCCTCCACCGCCGTCCCCCAGCTCAACCGGGAGACGCTCGCGGCACAGAGCGCGAACATCGACACGGTGTCCGGCGCCACGTACACCAGCACGGGCTACCGGCAGTCCCTGCAGAGCGCCCTGGACCGGGCGGGCATCTGACCTCCTCCGGCCGTGCGCCTGCCAACGGCGTCGCCGCCTCCGCCGGCGCCGGGAGCCCGAGCACGCCAGGGGTGACGGACGCCGGAGCCCCTGCCCGGTTCGGGCAGGGGCTTCCGGCGTGCGGGCGTCGGTGGCGGTCAGCCGGCGCCGACGAACAGCACCAGCAGCAGCCAGACGATCGGCGCCGTCGGCAGCAGCGAGTCCAGCCGGTCCATGATGCCGCCGTGGCCGGGCAGCAGCGTGCCCATGTCCTTGATGCCCAGGTCCCGCTTGATCATCGACTCGCCGAGGTCGCCGAGGGTGGCGCTGGCGGCGACCGCGAGGCCCAGCAGCAGCCCCTGCCACCAGGCGCCGTCGTCGATGAGGAACTGCAGGCACAGCGCGCCGGCGAACATGGCGAAGGCGACCGCGCCGAACAGGCCCTCGCGGGTCTTCCCCGGGCTGATGCGCGGGGCCAGCTTGTGCTTTCCGAAACGCCAGCCGACGGCGTACGCGCCGGTGTCGCTGACCACCGTGAGGAGCAGGAAGGTCAGCACGCGCCACGGGCCGTCGTTGGCGGTGAGCATCATCGCCACGAAGGTCGCCAGGAAGGGGACGTAGAACGCCGCGAACACCCCGGCCGTGACGTCCTTGAGGTAGCCGTCCGGCGGTTGCGTCATGCGCCAGACCAGCACGGCCAGCGTGGTCAGCGCCATGGCGACGAGGGCGGCCTCGGCACCCCCGGCGTACCCGGCGACCACCATCGCGGCGCCGCCGATCGCCAGCGGCACGAGCGGCGCATGGATCTCCTTGCGCTCCTCCAGACGCGAGGTCAGCTCCCACAGGCCGACGACGACGGCGACCGCGACGACCCCCACGAACACGGCCTTGACGATGAACAGCGACGCGATGATCACCACGCCGAGTCCGACACCGACCCCTATGGCAGCGCTCAGGTCGCGCCCCGCGCTCTTCTTCTGCGGCCGGGGCGCCGGCTGTGGGGCGTCGGGCATGGGCTCCGGATTCTGCGGCGTCGCGGCAGGGGGCTGCGCCGACGGGGTGTCATGGCGGGGCGTCCCGTCGTGGAACGCCTCGTCGCGGAACAAGGGGCCGCTCAGCCGAGCGACCCCTCGATCCCCGTCCTGGTCTCCGTCGGGTGCGGATTCGTCGGGTACGAGAGGCATGGGGCGAGTCTGCTGTGCGTCATGCGCATCGTACGCGGAACCCGCCGGGACGGCGTCCGGGACATGCCCCTGGCCGGCGGGGTCCCGGTAGCCGGTGCCGCCGGTCTGCCCGGCGTACGGCGGAGCCCCCCAGGAAGAGTCGTTCATCAGACCTCGAGCAGCTCAGCTTCCTTGTGCTTGAGGAGCTCGTCCACCTGGGCGACGTACTTCGCGGTGGTGTCGTCGAGCTCCTTCTCCGCACGGCGGCCCTCGTCCTCGCCGATCTCGCCGTCCTTGACCATCTTGTCGATGGCGTCCTTGGCCTTGCGGCGCACGGAGCGGATGGAGATCTTGGCGTCCTCGCCCTTGTGCTTGGCCACCTTGATGTACTCGCGGCGGCGCTCCTCGGTGAGCTCCGGGAAGACCACCCGGATGATATTGCCGTCGTTGCTCGGGTTGACGCCCAGGTCGGAGTCGCGGATCGCCTGCTCGATGTTGCGCAGCGCGCTCTTGTCGAACGGGGTCACCACCGCCATGCGCGGCTCCGGCACGGAGAACGAAGCCAGCTGGTTGATCGGCGTCGGCGCACCGTAGTAGTCGGCGACGATCTTGTTGAACATCGCCGGGTGCGCACGGCCGGTGCGGATCGCGGCGAAGTCCTCCTTGGCGACCACGACGGCCTTCTCCATCTTCTCCTCGGCCTCGAGGAGGGTCTCTTCGATCACCACTTGCTCCTGCGTGTCTTGAGTAGGCCCGGCTGCGGTTCCTTGCGGGGGCGGCGGCCGGCTGCGTCGCGTCTTCTTCCTGCACGGTTCCCGACCGGAAGAACATTGTCCATCCCCCGGCGGGGGTGATCAGCTCCGACTGGCCTGTTCGCCCACCAGCGTGCCGATCTTCTCACCCTTCACGGCACGGCCGATGTTGCCCTCGGCGAGAAGCTCGAAGACGAGGATCGGCAGCCGGTTGTCGCGGCACAGGGTGACCGCGGTGGCGTCGGCGACCTTGAGGTCGCGGGTGATGACGTCGCCGTAGCCGAGCGCGTCGAACCTGACCGCGTCGGGGTTGGTCTTCGGGTCGGAGTCGTAGACCCCGTCCACGCCGTTCTTGCCCATCAGCAGCGCCTCGGCGTCGATCTCCAGGGCGCGCTGCGCGGCGGTGGTGTCGGTGGAGAAGTACGGCATGCCCATCCCGGCGCCGAAGATGACCACGCGGCCCTTCTCCAGGTGGCGCACGGCACGCAGCGGGATGTACGGCTCGGCGACCTGGCCCATGGTGATGGCGGTCTGGACGCGGGAGTCGATGCCTTCCTTCTCCAGGAAGTCCTGGAGGGCGAGGCAGTTCATGACCGTGCCGAGCATGCCCATGTAGTCCGAGCGGGCGCGGTCCATGCCGCGCTGCTGGAGTTCGGCGCCGCGGAAGAAGTTCCCGCCGCCGATGACGACCGCGATCTGCGCGCCGCCCCGTACGACGGCCGCGATCTCACGGGCGATCTTGTGCACCACGTCGGGGTCGACACCCAGCCCTCCGCCGCCTGAGAAGGCCTCTCCGGACAGCTTCAGCAGAAACCGGCCGCGTACTTTGCCGTCGTCGCTCTTCTCGGGCTTGGTGCTCATGGGAATCTCGCCTCTTTTACGTGTCGCACATACGAGAAGGCCATTGCCGGTGGGGTGGCGTTTCGCTCCCGTGCGGCAATGGCCTCCTCGTCAGATCTGCGGTCGTCCACCGCGCGCGCCTGCGATGCCGCGGACGCGAGCGGAGCGGACGGCTGCACCCGACCCTATCGGGGTCGCGGGTGGTACGCGGTACGGACTCAGATGCCGACCTTGATGCGCGTGAAGCGCTTCAGGGTGACACCGGCCTCGTCCAGGACCTTCTGGACGGACTTCTTGTTGTCCAGGGCGTACGGCTGGCCGAGCAGCGTGGCGTCCTTGAAGAAGCCGTTGAGGCGACCCTCGACGATCTTCGGCAGGGCGGCCTCGGGCTTGCCCTCGGCGCGGGTGGTCTCCTCGGCGATGCGGCGCTCGTTCTCGACGACGTCGGCCGGCACGTCCTCCTTGGAGAGGTACTGCGGCGCGAAGGCGGCGATGTGCTGGGCGACGCCCTTGGCGACCTCGGCGTTCGGCTTGTCGAGCTCGACCAGGACACCGATCTGCGGGGGCAGGTCGGGCATGGTGCGGTGCATGTACGCGGTCACGAAGCCGTCCGCGAACTGCGCGAAGCGGTCCAGGACGATCTTCTCGCCGAGGTTGGCGTTGGCCTCGTCCACGAACGCCTGCACGGTCTTGCCGGACTCGATCTCGGAGGCGAGCAGGGCCTCGAGGTCGGCCGGGGCGCTCTTGGCCACGTGCTCGGCGATGGTCCGGGCCACGGCCTGGAACTTGTCGCCCTTGGCGACGAAGTCCGTCTCGCACTTCAGCTCGACGAGGACACCGGAGGAGTTGTCGTCGGCGAGGATCGAGACCACGGCGCCGTTCTCGGCGGAGCGGCCCTCGCGCTTGGCGACGCCCTTCTGGCCCTTGATGCGCAGCGCCTCGACGGCCTTCTCGACGTTGCCCTCGGCCTCGTCCAGCGCCTTCTTGCAGTCCATCATGCCGGCGCCGGTGAGCTCCCGGAGCTTCTTGACGTCGGCGGCGGTGTAGTTCGCCATGAGTCTGTGAGTCTTTCTCGAAGTCTGGAGGATCGGAGATCCGCACGGTCTGCGATCTCCATTGAGGTGGAGATCTGCGACTGCTCGCTGACCTACGGGTGAACGGCGGGAGCGGTGGGGTGACCTCCCACGCCCCGGAGGGGGTGAGGGGTCATGTCACCGCTCCCGCCGTCAACGCTGGGCTGACGGGTCAGGCCTGCTCGGCGGCCTTCTCGCCCTCGGCCGGCTTCTCGCCCTCGGCGGCCGGGGCGGCGGCCTCGGCGTCGGCCGGCTTCTCGGCCTGCTCCGTCTCGGCCGGCTTCTCGGCCTCGGCGGCCGGCTTCTCGGCCTCGGCGTCGGCCTTCTTCTCACCCTCGAGCAGGTCGCGCTCCCACTCGGCGAGCGGCTCGCCCGCGGCCTTCTCGCCCTTGCTCTCGGCGGAACCGGAGCGGGCGATGAGGCCCTCGGCGACGGCGTCGGCGATCACGCGGGTGAGCAGGGTGACGGAGCGGATCGCGTCGTCGTTGCCCGGGATCTTGTAGTCGACCTCGTCGGGGTCGCAGTTGGTGTCGAGGATCGCGACGACCGGGATGTTGAGCTTCCGGGCCTCGCCGACGGCGATGTGCTCCTTCTTGGTGTCCACGATCCAGACGGCGCTGGGCACCTTCTGCATCTCGCGGATACCGCCGAGGGTCTTCTCCAGCTTGGCCTTCTCGCGGGAGAGGACCAGGAGCTCCTTCTTGGTCAGACCCGAGGCCGCGACGTCCTCGAAGTCGATCTGCTCCAGTTCCTTCAGGCGCTGCAGGCGCTTGTAGACGGTGGAGAAGTTGGTGAGCATGCCGCCCAGCCAGCGCTGGTTCACGTAGGGCATGCCGACGCGGGTGGCCTGCTCGGCGATGGCCTCCTGCGCCTGCTTCTTCGTGCCGACGAACATGACCGTGCCGCCGTGGGCGACGGTCTCCTTGACGAACTCGTAGGCGCGGTCGATGTACGACAGCGACTGGAGCAGGTCGATGATGTAGATGCCGTTGCGCTCGGTGAAGATGAAGCGCTTCATCTTCGGGTTCCAACGGCGGGTCTGGTGACCGAAGTGGACGCCGCTCTCCAGCAGCTCCCGCATCGTGACGACGGCCATGGCCGTACTCTCCTTGGGTTTCTCGGTTGTGCCGCGGTTGCCGGACGGCTCCCGCGCCTGACGCCCGCTGCGCGCCGTGCCACAAGGGACCGAGGGGCGCTGACACGGACCGTCTCCGGTGGCCGTGTCGGGGCGTGCGAAGTCGACCCGGTGACCCGGATCGCCAGAAGAAGTGTACGGGACCCACGGCGCACCAGGTGACGCCGATGTCCACAACCGGCGAGTACTCCACAGGCTGCGGCCATGATCGGGCGGGATGCGGGATGGTTCGGTCATGTCCGACAGGCGGACGACACGGCGCGTGACGGGGGCGGTGGCGCCTCGGATGGCGCCCACGGCGTCGGCGGTACTGGGAGGGGCCGTGCACTGGCCCGAAAGAGGTTGTGGCGCGAGGGGGCCGTGATGCTCAGGGGTGAAGGGAGTCGTGATGCTCAGGGGTGAAGGGGGTCGTGGTGCTGAAGGGATCGGCGGTGGCGCTGATGGGGTGGCTGGCGCTGACGGGTGCGGTGGCGCCGAGGGGTTCTTCCGCACCGGCGGGGCCGGTCCGGGTGGCGGCGGCGACCTCACCGGGGGCTCGTACCGGTTCGGTTCCCCGCCCGGCCGCGGCTCCGGCGGCGGTTGCGGGGGAGCCTTCGGTTCCCGCCGTGGCGAGGGTGTGGCCCGTGGGGACGCACCCCTCGGTGGTCCGCGGCTGGCGGCCGCCGGCGACGGTCTACGGCCCGGGCCACCGGGGCGTAGACCTGGCCGCCGCGCCGGGTGCGCCGGTGCGGGCGGTGGCGGCGGGCCGGGTGTCGTTCGCGGGACGGGTGGCGGGCAGGGGCGTTCTGTCCGTGGAACTGACGGGCACCGGCGAGCCCCCGCTGCGGACCACGTACGAGCCGGTGCGGGCGGCGGTGACCCGGGGCGAGGAAGTGGCGGCCGGCCAGGTGATCGCGACGGTGGAGCCGACCGGCGCGCACTGCTCCGCGGGCTGCCTCCACTGGGGGCTCCTCAGCGGGCGGACCTATCTGGACCCGCTGCGCCTGCTGCCGCCGCGGCTGCTGGCCACGGGACCGTCGAGGCTGCTGCCGGTGGCCGGTGTGCCGGTACCCGGGGTCACGGCCGCCTTCGCACGGCCGTCCGACCCCTCCGCTCCTGCGGCCTGACCGTCCGGTGCCCGCGCCCTGCGCACGGTGGATCCGCCGCGCGCGGGGCCCGGTGCGGGAGGACGCCTGTCCGGGAGAGCCTTCGTGGCGGCGGGTGTCAGCCCGGTACGCCTCGCAGCACCATGGCGACGGCCGCGTCCGCGATCACGTCCGGCTCCTCCGCCGCCCCCAGCTCCAATCGCCGCACCGCCGCATCGACCAAGCCCTGCACCAGCATCGCCGCGAGCCGCGGCCGGTCGTGGCCCAGTTCGGCGAGCGCGTCCACGATCATCGCGACGAGTCCGCCGTGCGCCGCGCGGATCTTCTCCCGGGCACCGGCGTCGAGTTCACTCGCGGAGATGGCGACCACCGCCCGGTGCCGCCGGTCGCCGACCAGCTCCAACTGCCGGCGCACGTACACCTCGACCTTGTCCTCGGGGGCACCGACCCGCTCCATCGCCACCGCGACCTCGGCCGCCCACACCGGGAAGTCGACCTCGCACAGTTCCTCGACGACGGCGGCCCGGGACCGGAAGTACTCGTACACGGAGGAGCGCGCCAGCCCCGTCCGCTCGGCGAGCGCGGGGAAGGTCAGCGCCTCCGTCCCGCCCTCGGACAGCAACGACCGGGCCGCGTCCAGCAGGGCGGCTCGCTGCATCGACCGGTGCTCGGCCACGGAGGCCGCTCGAATCCTTGGCACGTCAACCACTCTACGGAGGAAGCACCCTCGGCGGGAGTGACGTCCCGACACCCGGGCCAGGGACCGGTCAGCGACCGAAGGAGGCCAGCTTCGCCCGCAGCTGGAGCACCGACTTGGTGTGGATCTGGCTGACCCGGCTCTCGGTGACCCCGAGCACGTTGCCGATCTCGGCCAGCGTCAGCCCCTCGTAGTAGTACAGGGTGACGACGGTCTTCTCCCGCTCGGGCAGCTTGTTGATCGCCCGCGCCAGGAATCGCCTCAGCTCGCGGTCCTCGGCGACCTCCACGGGGTTGTCCGCGGCGGTGTCCTCCAGCGTGTCCATGAAGGTGAGACCGTCCCCGCCTTCGGTGCCGACGTGCAGCAACTCCTCCAGCGCCACCACGTTCGCCAGCGACAATTGGCTGAAAACCGAGTGGAGTTCGTCGACACCGATGGCCAGTTCCGCGGCCACCTCCTGCTCGGACGGGGTACGCCGCAGCCGCGCCTCCAGCGTCGCGTACGCCCGCTCCACGTTGCGCGCCTTCTGCCGCACCGACCGGGGGATCCAGTCCAGCGCCCGCAGCTCGTCGATCATCGCGCCGCGGATCCGGGTGATCGCGTAGGTCTCGAACTTGATCTCCCGGTCGACGTCGAACTTCTCGATCGCGTCGATCAGCCCGAACACCCCGGAGGAGACGAAGTCGGCCTGCTCCACATTCGGAGGCAGCCCCACACTGACCCGTCCCGCCACGTACTTCACGAGCGGCGAGTAGTGCAGGATGAGCTGTTCCCGCAGCCGCTCGTCTCCCGTCGCCTTGTACGACCGCCAGAGCTCGTCGAGCGTGGCGGGAGCGGGCGGCCGCACGCTGCCGCCGTCGCGGGCGGCTGGAGGGGCCGCCGCCCGGTCGGAGCCGGAGGTGTGCTGCTGGGGCATTCGTCGCCTTGTGCCGTTCTGCGATGAAGTACGGGGAATCGGGGTGCCCGGGCGGGGCGCCGGACTGCTGTCGGTTCGGGTGCGGGAATCCGTTCTGCACCGGATCCTCGTGAGCGTAGCGTGACTGGACTGTCGCGGTGAGCGAAGAGCGGGGTGCGGGCCGCGCCCGGAGGTGCGCCACGGGCCGCACCGGCGGACCGTGCGGCTGTCGCGCCCGATCTCCGGAAGGCGTCAACTGCCGTGATTCGCCAGGGGTTACGGCCTCCCCCGGACGGCCGAACCCGGATGGTCAGCGCGGGCCTGCTTCCGCCCGGACCGATGTCATCGCCTGGCGTGTCAACTTCCAGCCCTCGCCATGTCGTTCGACGTAACCCAGTGCACGCAGCTCGTACAGCCTGGCGAGGGCGTCGTCCAGTGTGGTCTGCGCCCCGAGGGCGATCTCCGCCGGTGCGGCCGCCCGCCCGGCGGGCAGTGCCGCCAGCACCTGCCGCGCCGCCGGCTCCAGCAGGTCCCGGGGAAGGACGGGCCCGCTCCGCTCGGGCGCGAGCTCACCGATGCCGCCGACCAGCTCGACGACTTCCGCCGCGTCGGTGACCAGCACCGCTTCGCCGCGCAGGAGTTCGTGGACGCCCGCCGACAGTCCGCTGGTGGCCGGTCCGGGCACCCCCATGGTCAGCCTGCCGAGGCGCTGCGCGGCCCGCGCGGTGGCCAGCGAGCCGCTGCGGCGGGCCGCCTCCACGACGACGGTGCCCCGGGTGAGCGCGGCGATCACCCGGTTCCGGAGCACGAACCTGCTCGGGGTCGGATGCTCACCCGGCGGGAACTCCCCGACCAGAAGGCCCTGCTCCGCGATCCGCGCGATCAGCCGGGCGTGCCCGCGAGGGTAGGGCCGGTCGAGACCGCAGGCCAGTACGGCCACGGTGGCGCCCGCCGCGCCGAGGCTGCCGCGGTGCGCGGCGCCGTCGATGCCGTAGGCGCCGCCGGACACCACGACCCAGCCGAGTTCGGCGAGGTCGCCGGCGAGGGTGGCCGCCATGTGGACGCCGTACTCGGTGCAGGCCCTGGCGCCCACCATCGCGACCGACCGCAGCGCCCACATCCGCAGGCTGGGGCGTCCGCGTACCCACAGCCCGAGCGGGCGGGCGTCGCCCAGGTCGTCGAGCTGTCCGGGCCACTCGGTGTCCCCGGGTACGAGGAACCGCACTCCGGCCCGGCGCGCGGCGTCCAGGTCCCGGAGGGCGTCGGCCCGCTCGGCCCGTGCCCTGAGCCCCGCCCACCGGGTGTCGCTGACGCCCGGCAGCGCTCTGCCCGGCCCGCGGAGCCGGTGTGCCACCTCGCCGGCACCGAGCAGGCGCACCCAGCGTCCGCCGGTCTCGTCGCCTGGCTCGAGGACCCGGGTGAGGAAGGCCCGGGAGACGCGGTCGTGCTCGGGGGGACCGGGCTCCGGCTCGGGGGCGCCGGTCATTCCGGTGCCACTCGGGGCGCCGGTCATGCCGGTGCCCCGAGTGCCAGCGGGGTCCCGCGCGGCACTCCGGTGCGCAGTTGCAGGGCCAGGGCGACGTCCTCGGCACCGGGCCGGTCGTGGCCGGAGAGATCGGCCACGGTCCAGGCGACCCGCAGGACGCGGTCGAGCCCGCGGACGGTGAGCAGCCCGCGTTCCAGGCTGCGCTCGGCCTCGTCCATGGCTCCCCTCGCCGCGGGCCACCGGCCGCGCAGCTCGCGGCCCGGCACGTCGGCGTTGGTCCGCCAGGGGGTCTCGGCGAACCGCGCCGCGGCACGGTCCCGGGCGGCCCGCACCCGTTCCGCGACGGTGGCCGTGGGGTCGCCGCCGGGGGAACTTCTCGCCAGTTCGGCCCGTCCGACCGGATCGACCTCGACCCGGAGGTCCACCCGGTCGAGCAGCGGTCCGGAGAGCCGCGCCTGGTACCGGCGGACCGCCGCGGGCGGGCACTCGCAGACCGTGTCGAGGCGGGAGAACCGCCCGCAGGGGCAGGGGTTCGCCGCCAGAACCATCAGGAAGCGCGCCGGGAAGCGGACCACGCCCGCGCTGCGTGCGATGACCACATGGCCGGACTCCAAGGGCTGGCGGAGCGCGTCGAGGGCCCGGGCACCGAACTCGGGGGCTTCGTCCAGAAAAAGGATGCCGCGGTGGGCGAGGGAGACGGCGCCGGGCCGGGCGACGCCCGGGCCGCCGCCGACGAGGGCCTGCATGGTGGCCGAGTGGTGCGGGGCGCAGTACGGCGCGGCGTCCACCAGGGGCTTGTCCGGCGGCAGCAGACCGGCCACCGAGTGCACGGCCGTGACCTCCAGGGACTCCTGGGCGCCGAGTGGAGGCAGGACGGCGGGCAGCCGCTCGGCGAGCATGGTCTTGCCGGCTCCGGGCGGTCCTTCGAGGAAGAGGTGGTGGCCGCCCGCGGCGGCGACCTCCACGGCGGTGCGCGCGGAGGTCTGCCCGACCACGTCGGCGAGGTCCAGGCCCTGCTCGTGCCGGGCGGCGCCGGAGCCGTGCATGCCGGCGGCGGCGCCCGCTCCGGGCACGCGCAGCCCGCCTCGCAGCGGGTCGGGGTGCCGCGGTCCGCCCGGCTCCTCGTCCGGGACGGGCTCGTCGGTGAGGAGCGCGACCAGTTGCCGCAGGCTGCGGACGCCGAGCACGGAGACGCCGGGGACCAGCGAGGCCTCGGCGGCGGCGCACTCGGGCACGACGACCTGCTCGTAGCCGGCCTCGGCTGCTGCGAGGACCGCCGGCAGGATGCCGCGCACCGGCCGCACGCCGCCGTCGAGAGCCAGTTCGCCGATCATCACGATGTCGGCGAGGACCTGCGGGTCGATGCGTTCGGCCGCGCCGAGCACGGCGCAGGCCACGGCCATGTCGAAACCGCTTCCGGCCTTCGGAACGGACGCCGGGCTGAGGCCGACGGTCAGTTTCCGCTGCGGCCATTCGCCGCCCGAGTTCACGACCGCGGCCCGGACCCGGTCCCGGCTCTCGGTCAGACTCTTGTCCGGGAGGCCGACCAGCGTGAAGGCGGCGACGCCCGGTTCCAGGTCGGCCTGGACCTCGACGACGACGCCCTCGACCCCGACGAGGGCCACGGAGCACGTGCGGGCGAACCCCATGTCAGGCCACCCCCCGCACGTGCTCGACCACGGGGGCCCCGCGCGCGGGCAGCAGCACGCCGACGACGTCGAGGCGGACGCCTCCCGGTGGCGCTCCCCCGTGCTGCTGGATCCACCGCTCGGCCAGTCGCCGGAGCCGGTCGGCCTTGGCCGGGGTCACCGCGGCCAGCGGATGCTGGAACCTGCCGCCGCTGCGGGTCTTGACCTCGCACACCACCACGGCGTCGCCGTCACGGGCCACGATGTCGATCTCTCCGGCCCTGCCGCAGCGCCAGTTGCGCTGCAGCACCGTCATGCCGGACTCGGCCAGCCGCCGTGCGGCCAGCGACTCCCCGTACCTTCCGAGTGCCCCGCGTGCGTGTTGCGCGTCCATGTCGGCACCACCTCCGGCACCCACGGTCGGGCAGCACGGCCCCACGTGTGGATCTTGGTGGATCACCAGCCGGTTGTGGACAACTCCGTCACCCGAAAGCCGTCACCACGTCCGCTGGACACCGTCCCCGCGCCGCACGCCACGCGACGCGACGCCCGCCATCTCTGTGCGGCGGCAGCGCGCGGGTCGGCGACGCACGCCGCAGCCACCCCGCAGGCGCACCCAGCGGGCCGCACCGGGCGGGAGCGGCACGGCGGCGGCGCGCGCACGCCCTGCCGCCGCCCAAGGCGGCACCGTGCGTACCGCAGGGCAACCGGCGGCGGCGCGAGTCACCCGCTCGGCAGCTCCAGGTCGTTCTTGTTCAGCTCCTCGATGTTCACGTCCTTGAACGTGAGTACCCGTACCTGCTTCACGAAGCGCGCCGGCCGGTACATGTCCCAGACCCAGGCATCCGCCATGGACACCTCGAAGAACACCTCGCCCTGTACCGAGTGCACCTGCATCTCGTAGTCGTTGGTCAGGTAGAAGCGCCGCTCGGTCTCGATCACGTATTTGAACAGACCGACGACATCGCGGTACTCCCGGTAGAGCTTCAGCTCCATCTCGGTCTCGTACTTCTCGAGGTCCTCGGCGCTCATGGCATGTTCCCCTTCAGCCGTGCGATCCCACCATTGTGCGCCAGTCCCGGGTGCCCCCGGACACTTTCCGGACCGCCGGACGTCCGCCGTCAGGCGATTTCCGTGTCCAGGGCCTCGGGCCTGGGCGGGGGACCCTCGTCGAGCAGCCTGCGCAGCAGCTCGGCGAGTCTGGTCGGATACACCGTCTCACGGGCCCGGGTCAGTTCCCGGCACGTCCACCAGCGCGCTCCGGCGACGCTGCGCCGCTCCAGTTCGGTCAGGGCCACGGCCCGGGTCTCGGTCTGGGTGGTGCGGGCCAGGTAGTACCACTCGTCCTGGTCCCAGCGGCGCCCCGCGAACGGGAAGGAGCATCTGCGCCGCCACAGCACCGGGCCGAGGGCGACGTCCGTGATGCCGGTCTCCTCGGCGAGTTCCCGCAGTGCCGCCTCCGCGCGGGTCTCGTCGCCCTCCAGACCACCGCCCGGCGTGAACCACCAGTCGTCGGCCGGATCGTCCGGCTCGTGGCCGTGCAGCAGCAGAATGCGGTCCTGCGGGTCCAGCAGGACCACCCTGGCCACCTTGCGCAAGGCGCCGCCCGGCGGCTCCTCCGGGACGTCGGAGGCCTCAGCAGGCACCGTCGGCCCCCGCCCGGGTCCCGTCGGCCCCCGGGCGGGTCCGGCGGCGCACAGCGCCCACCCGCTTGGCGACCGGGCCGTACGCCCCGCCTGCGAGTACGAGCACCGCGCCGGCGGCGATCAGCGCGACCATGGTGCGCAGCGGACCCGGCTCGGACAGCGGGCCGAGGGCCCGGAAGCCGGTGGGGCGGGGAAGCATTCCGTCCATCGGCCAGACCACGGCGTCGACGCGGGCGGTGACGGCGCCGACCGCGACGGTGCCGCGGGCCGCGTCGGTGAGGTGGGCGGTGGAGTCGAGCGACCCGTGCCGCTCGTCGCCGAGGAGGAACAGCCGGCCCTTCGGGACCTTGACGGTGGGGATGCCGGAGACCTCGGCCGCCGCTCCCCGGGGAAGGTACGGTTCGTCGATCTCCTTGCCGTTGACGGTGAGCTTCCCGTCCGTGCAGCAGGACACGGTGTCGCCGCCGACGGCGACGACCCGCTTGACCACGGGGGCGTTGCTCACCCAGCTCTTGTCGGTGAACACGACGACGTCGCCGCGGTGGATGTCACCGCTGCCGATCCGCTGCGCCAGCACCCGGTCACCGACGCCGATCGTCGGTGTCATCGAGCCGGTGGGCACGGTGTAGGGCCGGTAGACGACCGCTCCCCACACGAATCCGCCCAGGAACAGCACCATGCCCAGCGCGACGGCCAGGCCGGACACCCGCTGTCCGAGTCTTCCGCCCGCCGGGACGCTGCCCGTGCCGCCGCGCGGGGCCGTACGTGTCGTGCTCTCGCCACCCATGGGTCCGCACCCTACCCGCCGGTACCCGGACCGGTCAGCCCCTCCGCCGGCGGCCGGACCGCGGCGCCGGCGGACATGTGCGCGGCCCGCGGAGGACGGCGCCGGCCAGCCCGAGGCGGTCCGCAGGACCCGGCGCGACTTCGGGGTTCGGGGAGGCCGCAGGAGTGCGGTGGTCCGCGGGGCCCGGCGCTGGTCCGCGGAACCCGGCCGGTCCGCTGGTCCGCGGAACTCAGTGGTCCGCTGGTCCGCGGTACTCAGCGGGTCCGCTGGTCCGCGGAACTCAGCGGGTCCGCTGGACCGTGCTGCGGCGGCGCCACCACAGCGCCACCGGCACCGTCCCGACGAGGGCCAGGCTGTTCGGCGCCACCGTCAGGGCCGCAGACGACGCTGCGGAGTGGTCGCCGATGCCGGGCTGGTCGTAGGTGTCCGGAACCGGCAGGGTGCCCCAGCGGTTGATCGGCCAGGCCCGCACGACCGCGCGGCCGACGACCGCGTCCACCGGGACGAAGCCGTGGTTCTTGTCGTTCTGGTTGTACCGCGAGTCACGCGAGTTCTGCCGGTGGTCGCCCATGACCCAGATGTAGCCCTGGGGGACGTGGACCGTGAACTGCCCCTCCTCGTCGGTGCTGCACGGGGTGTTGCCCGGGTAGACGTACGGCTCGTCGAGGGCCTTGCCGTTGACCTTCATCGGCCCGGTCCCCTGGCACGAGATGGTGTCACCGCCGACGCCGATGACGCGCTTGATCAGGTCCTTCTCGTTCGCGGACGGCATCAGGCCCACCCAGCTGAGGACCGTCTGCAGGGCGTTCGGCTTCGGCGTCGGCTCGCCGGCCAGCCAGTTGTCCGGATCGTGGAAGACGACCACCTCGCCACGCTCGGGCTCGGAGCCGAACCAGGGGGTGAGCTTGTCGACCAGGACGCGGTCGCCGATCTGCAGGGTGTTCTCCATCGACCCCGAGGGGATCGAGAACGCCTGCAGCAGGAACGTCTTGATCAGCAGGGCCAGGACCAGGGCGATCCCGATCAGGATCGGCAGCTCCTTCCAGAAGGAGCGGGGCCTGGCCGGTACGGCGGGCTCGTCCGGGCCGCCGTCCGGGGCGTCCGGGGCGTGGTCAGCCGTCGGGCCGTCGTCGGCTCCGGCGGAGCCGTCCCCGTGGGCTCCGGGGTCCTGGGGGCTCACCGGACCGTCCTCGGGCGACGCGGCCGGCTCCGCGGAGTGCCCGCGGTGCTCCTCGCCGTCGTGTCCGGACCGTGCGCCAACCGCCACATCCCCCACGCCAACTCCTCACTTCGTACTGCCGCCGCCTGCCCCGTGCACGACGAAGGCCCACCAATCCCATAACGAGCGGGAGTTCCGCAGGGCTCGGGAGCTGGACCGATCCGTTCAGTTCGTCGGGTGCAACCCTATGCGACGGCGGGGCCGCCGCGGCCGACCCGGCCGCCGCGCCGGAGACGGCGGCATAGGTGCCCGGCTCGTGCAGCGCGGTCCAGTGGCCGAACGGCCAGGCGATCACCATGGCCCGCCCGACCACCTCGTCCTCGGAGACGGTACCCCCGTAGTCCATGTCCTGGTGGGCGCGGGAGTCGGCGGAGTTCGAGCGGTGGTCGCCCATCACCCAGATCCGCCCCGGCGGGACGGTGACGTCGAACGGCTGCAGCGAGGGCACATCGGCGGGGTAGAGATAGTCCTCGTTCAGGGGAACGCCGTTGACGGTGATTCGCCCTTGCGGGTCACAGCACTTGACATGGTCGCCGCCGACCCCGACGACCCGCTTGATGAGGTCCTTCTCGTTGTCGGACGGCAGCAGGCCGATGAAGGCCAGCGCTTCCTTGACCTGCTTGATGACGACGGGATCGTTCTTCGTCGTGTTGGTCTGCTCGTCCTGGAGCCAGCCGCCGGGGTCCTTGAACACCACGACGTCCCCCCGTTCGGGCTCGGAGCCGAACCAGGGGGTGAACTTGTCGACCAGGACCCGGTCGCCGATGCGGATCGTCTGCTCCATGGAGCCGGACGGGATCACGAACGCCTGGACGAGGAAGGTCTTCAACACCAGCGCGATCAGCACCGCCACCCCGGCCAGCAGGGGTATCTCCCTGACCGCGCCGCGCCGCCGCCTGCGCTTGACCTTGCGCTGCAGCTTGCGACGCTCCGCCCGGGAGCGGCCGCCCGACGGGCGGGAGACGCGCCGGACGCCGGTGGGCAGGAGGTCCTCCGCGGGGCCGGCGGACCCGCCGCGGGGCTTTCCGCGGCTACCCACGGGCGCCGCCCGCCGCCCCGGGAGCCGCCTGCACGGCGGGCACGCGCGCGTACGCGGCGGGCCGGTGCAGGCGGGCGGCATGGCCGGGGGGCCACACGATCCAGTCGGCCCGGCCGATGACGCGGCCGACCGGGATCATCCCGCCGCCGGGCGAGCCGAGGTGGTCGCGCGAGTCGCTGGAGACGCCGCGGTGGTCGCCGAGGACGAACAGGGTGCCGTCGGGCACGGCCACGTCGAACGGCACCTCGGACGGGACGTCCCCGGGGTACAGGAAAGCCGACTCGTCGACGGCACGGCCGTTCACCCGGATCCTCCCCTTCTCGTCGCAGCAGACCACGTGGTCTCCCCCCACACCCACCACTCGCTTGACGTAGTCGCCGGCCCCGAAATACCCGGCGCCGTCGAACACGATCACGTCCCCGCGCTGCGGCCCGGCACCGAAACGGTACGCCACCTTGTTTACGAGCACGCGGTCCCCGATCCTCAAACCCGGCCGCATCGAGCCGGAGGGAATCTGGAACGGCTGGGCCGCGAAGAGGCTGAGGAGCGGCACGGAGACCAGGCAGACCAGCAGGGTCACGGTGATCCGCCCGCCCGGAAGCCACCGCACGGTCCGGCGCGCGGTCCGCCCCGCCAACGCGAAACGCGACCGTTCCCCCGGACCCGCTGTCCGCGGGCCGGAGGAGCGGTCGCGCTCCGTGGGCTGTGCTTCGGTGTCCATCGGGGCCAGATGCTATCCGGCCCCGCTGTGCACCGGGAAAGGCGCTCAGTTCTCGCGCTTCTCCTTGATCTTCGCCGCCTTGCCGCGCAGGTCGCGCAGGTAGTACAGCTTGGCGCGCCGCACGTCACCCTTGGTGACGAGCTCGATCTTCTCCACGATCGGGGTGTGCACCGGGAAGGTGCGCTCGACGCCGACGGAGAAGGAGACCTTGCGGACCGTGAAGGTCTCGCGCACGCCGGAACCCTGGCGACGGATCACCACGCCCTTGAACTGCTGCACACGGGAGCGGTTGCCCTCGATGACGCGGACGTGGACGTTGACGGTGTCACCCGGGCGGAAGGCCGGGACGTCGCTGCGGAGCGACGTGGCGTCGACGGAGTCGAGCAGGTGCGACATGTCGTCTGCTTTCTTCGCTGATGCCACAGGTCATCAGCGGCACTAGATGTTTCGGTGAGGCGCTGCCGGTCGGAGCGCACGTCGTGTCCCCCTGTGGCAGGGGCGCACGCCGGACGGCGGACAGCAGCGGCCTATTCTTCCACGGCGTCGGCCCGGCGCCAAAATCGGCCGTACGGCTCCCCCTGCGGATCCGGTTCCCAGCCGAGGACGGACAGCATCTCGCGGTCCTTCCGGTCGAAGGACGCCGGCTCGCAGCGCTCGATGAGGTCGGGCCGGTGGGCGGTGGTGCGCCGCAGGGCCTCGTCGCGCCGCCAGCGGCCGATCCTCCCGTGGTGGCCGCTGAGCAGCACGTCCGGGATGGAGCGGCCGCGCCACTGCGGCGGCTTGGTGTAGACGGGGCCTTCCAGCAGGTTGGCCATGGCACCGGGGGCGAAGGAGTCGTCGCGGTGGGACTCGGCGTTGCCGAGGACGCCGGGCAGCAGTCGGGCGACGGCCTCGGTGACGACGAGGACCGCCGCTTCGCCGCCGGCCAGGACGTAGTCGCCGATGGACACCTCGTGGACCGGCATCCGCGTCGCGTACTCGTCCACGACGCGCCGGTCGATGCCCTCGTAGCGGGCCGGGGTGAACAGGAGCCAGGGCCGCGCGGAGAGTTCCACGGCGAGTTCCTGGGTGAAGGGGCGCCCGCTCGGGGTGGGAACGATCAGCGCGGGCTCGTGCGAGCCGGTCTCGTAGCCGTCGGCGAGTACCGCGTCGAGGGCCTCGCCCCAGGGCTCGGTCTTCATGACCATGCCGGGGCCGCCGCCGTAGGGGGTGTCGTCGACGGTGTGGTGGCGGTCGTGCGTCCAGTCGCGCAGATCGTGCACCTGCACGTCGAGCTGCCCGCGTGCGCGGGCCTTGCCGACCAGGGAGACGTTCAGGGGTTCCAGGTACTCGGGGAAGATCGTGACGACGTCGAGCCTCATGCGCTGTCGTCCCGGGAGGAGGCGATCTCGGCCCGGTCGTCGATCAGGCCCGGCGGTGGGGCGATGACGGCGCGCTGCTCGGCCAGGTCGATGTCGGTGACGATCTCCGCGACGAACGGGACCAGCACTTCGGTGCCGTCCGGGCGCGCGACGACGAAAAGGTCCTGGGAGGGCAGGTGGGAGATCTCGGCGATCCGGCCGATCTCGGTGCCGTCCTCGGTGACCACGTCCAGGTCGATCAGCTGGTGGTCGTAGTACTCGTCCTCCTCCTCCGGCAGTTCGTCCGGGTCGACCTCGGCGATCAGGAGGGTGTTGCGCAGGGCCTCGGCACCGCCGCGGTCGGTGACGCCCTCGAAGCGGAGCAGGAGGCGGCCGCTGTGGACCCGGCCGGTGGCGATGGTGAGCGGTCCCGCCGAGGCGGGGTCCGTGAGCAGGACGGCGCCGGGTGCGAGCCGGAGTTCCGGCTCGTCGGTGCGGACCTCCACGGTGACTTCGCCCTTGATGCCGTGGGCGCGGCCGATCCGGGCGACTACGAGCTGCACTTTTCGAAGATCTCCTGTGGTCGGGGCCCCCGTACCGGAGGACCGGCACGGACAACGACTACGGGCCGGGGACGGCCCAGCGGCCTTCCCCGGCCCGAGCCGGTGCTGTGTTCGGCGTCAGCGGACGTTGTCCACGTCGACGAGGTCGACGCGGACGCCGCGACCGCCGATGGCACCCACGACGGTGCGCAGGGCGCGCGCGGTGCGGCCGTTGCGGCCGATCACCTTGCCGAGGTCGTCGGGGTGGACCCGGACCTCCAGCACGCGCCCGCGACGCAGGTTGCGCGAAGCGACCTGCACATCGTCGGGGTTGTCGACGATACCCTTCACGAGGTGCTCGAGAGCCTCCTCGAGCATGCTCAGGCCTCGGTCGACTCAGCCGAGGAGGACTCGGCCGCGGCCTCGTCCCTCTTCTCGGCCTTCTTCTTCTGGGTGATCGCCTCACCCTTGCCCTCGTCGTCGCCGCCGAGGGCTTCGAAGGACGGACGCGCCGACTTCTCGGCCGGCTGCAGCAGCGGAGCCGGGGCGGGCTCGCCCTTGAACTTCTGCCAGTCGCCGGTCTTCTTGAGGATGGCCAGCACGGGCTCGGTCGGCTGGGCGCCGACGGAGAGCCAGTACGCCACGCGCTCGCTGTCGACCTCCATCACCGACGGGTTGTACGTCGGGTGGTACTTGCCGATCTCCTCGATGGCCCGGCCGTCACGGCGGGTCCGGGAGTCGGCGACGACGATGCGGTAGTGAGGCGAACGGATCTTGCCCAGACGCTTCAGCTTGATCTTGACTGCCACGGGAGTGGACTCTCCTGGATTTGACGTGGTGGGGCACGGCGGTTGTGCCGCGTGGGGTTGCGGTACCCGAGTGCCCGATGGACGCGTCAGCCGGAGGAGAGAGGGGTCCTGTGCGGCTGTCGAGTACAGCTGCCCATTCTGCCACACGCTCTGTTGTGCCGTGACCGGAGGGTTTCGGTATCCGGGCACGGCGAAGGGGCACCCGGCGCCGGGGCGGACCGCGCCGGGTGCGCGACCCGGGGGCACGGGGGAGTGCCTCACCGGCCCCTTTCGGGACCGGTGAGGCGACCCCCGCGTCGGAGCGCACCCCGGCACCCACGAGATGCCGGGTGAGCCTCAGCTCGCCGCGCCCACGACCTCCGGGATCCGGAACGGCTTCCCGCAGCCGCCGCAGACGATCGGCGCCTGTGCCAGGACCGACGGGACGACCCGGACGTTGCGTCCGCAGTCGCAGACCGCCTTGACCCGGACGCCGCCGCCGGAGGATCCGTGCCGGGCCGCCGGCCCGCGGAAGGCCTGGGTGGCCTCCGAGGAGGTGGCCGCGGTGTGGGCCCGCAGCGCGCGCTGCAGTCGCTCGTTGGTCTCGCGATAGCGCCGCTTGGCCTCGGGACTGAGCGTGACCAGCGAGAAGCCGCTGCTGGGATGCGGCTCCTCGGGATGGTCCAGGCCCAGCTCCTCGGCGATCGCGAGGAATCTGCGGTTGTGGTAGCGGCCGGCCCGCGAGGTGTCGCGGATGCCGCGCGAGGCGGCGATCCCGTGGACGGCCTCATGGAGCAGGCGCTCGAAGGAGAGTTCGTGGCCGCAGGCGGACGAGGACTCTCCGATCAGGGACTCAGGCGCGGCGAGGTCGGGCAGCTCGGGGTGGTACCGCTGGATGTCGGCCCACGCCTGCGCCAGCTCAGCGGCGAGAACAGGTGGTGTCTGTGTCGTGCTCACGTAAGGACAACGAGCCGGAGTGCCCCTGTGTTCCGATTCCGGGGCATCCCAAATAATTTGCACGTACCCGTCAGTTGCCGCTGATGCGTGTGGACGCGGGCGGGTGCGCTGATCTGCGGAAAAGCCTCACAGCTCGTACCAAGGCGGTAAGTAGGCTGATATGCGAGCCGGCGCGTGGGCCAGGTCGTCGGGCGGGACGGGACCGGTCCCGCGATACGCAAGGGGCGTTTCGGCCGCTCTCCCGCGACGGCGCCGTTGTACCCCTCAGCGTCAGCGACTCCGGGGACGTTACCCGGTGCGTCCTGGGGCTCCGGCGACGAATCGCCGCGGACGGGCGGGCCCCGCTCCGGCCGCGGACGGAACGCGGGACTCCGCGACCGGGCGGCCGAGCCCGACCGCCGTGGCCGGAACCCACCGGAACCCCGCCCGGCGGCCACCCGGGCGCACCGACCCCGCACTCTTCCGGCGCACCCGCTCCCGGGGCCCCACGGCCCCGTACTCCCGGCGCGCTCCCACAGCCCCGAGGCCACCCCCGATCCCGCCGCACTCCCGCACCGCCGCCCGGCCCTGCCGCCCGGCCCGGCGCCCGGGCCCTGCCGCGGGTCACGCCGCCTCGTCCCCCGCCGGTTCCCGGAGCCGGCGGAGGATCCCCCGCATCCGTCACGGCGGGGCTGCCGGGCGGAAGACGTTGCGGGCAGGTGAAATCTCGCCGCCCTCCCCGCCGACCGGCAAGCCGGTGCCGCTTTCCACTGGACGCCCGCCCGGAGGCGGAGTTACCTGGCATACGGGGGCATGCTCGCGCACTGCACGGGGGGCGGACTCAGCACAGCGGTTAACTCTCGGCGGATTGGGGCGCTTACCTATGACACCTACGCTCGTGCGGCAGAACCTCCCTCACGCGGGCCCGGTGCCCCGCGTGGATCTGTGTGCCCGCGCGCGTGACTGGTCCGAGATCCAGGAACGGATGCTCGTTCCGCTCTACGAGGCCGTCTACGAGCGACTGGACGTCGGTCCGGGCACCCGCCTGCTGGGCCTGGGCTGCGGATCGGGGCTGGCCCTGCTGATGGCGGCCACCCGGGGCGCGGAGGTCACCGGCCTGGAGTGCCACTCCCCCGAACGGCTCGCCCTCGCCCGGGAGCGGCTGCTGCCGCAGGGCGGGGAGGCGGCGGACGGGACGGACGCCCGGCTCGTGGACGCACCCCCCGATCAGCTCACGCGGCGGACGCCGGCGGCCGAGGGCACGCCTCGCGGATTCGACCTGGTGACCGCGTTCGAGCCGATCGGCTGCCTGGCGGGCGACTCCGAGGGACTGGAGGACCTGCTCGCCGGGGCGGTGCCGCTCGCCGAGCGCGGGGCTGCGGTCGTGCTGGCCGCCTGGGGGCCGCCGGAGCGGTGCGCCACCTCGTCCGTGCTGCGGGTGGCGGCCCGGCTGGCCGATCCGCTGCGCAGCTCGGGCAGCTGGCGTCCCGCGCTCCGCGACGACCTGGAGCAGGTCGCCCAGCGCTCCGGGCTGCTGCCGGACGGCTCCGGACGGGTGTCGTGCCCGTTCGGCTACGCGGACCCCGGCAGCGCGGTACGCGGGCTGCTGTCCACGGGGGTGTTCGACGCGGCGATAGCCGCCACGGACCAGGCGCAGGTGGAGAAGGAACTCACCGAGGCCCTGCACCCGCACCGCCGCCGGGACGGCACGGTGTGGATGCCGAACGTCTTCCGCTATCTGATAGCCCGTACTCCCTGACCTCCGCACGCGGCGAGGGCGCCCCTCGGGGTGAGAGGCGCCCTCGGCGACGACGGTGCGCGGGCCGGCGGTATCTCAGCCCATGAACTTCTTGAACTCGTCCGGCAGCTCGAAGTCCTGACCGCCCTGCTGCGGCAGCCCGAGGGCGTTGCCGCCGCCCGCGGCGGCCGCGCGCCGGGCCGCCTCCTCCTGCTCCTGCTGCTTGCGCTTCATCGGGTTGCCGGAGCGCTGCTTGCCCTTGGCCTTCTTCGGCTGCTTCTTCTGCCGGCCGGGTCCGCCACCCATGCCGGGCATCCCTGGCATGCCGGGCATGCCGCCGCCCTGGGCCATGCGCGACATCATCTTGCGCGCCTCGAAGAACCGCTCGACGAGGTTCTTCACCGCGCTGACGTCGACGCCGGAACCGCGTGCGATACGGGCGCGGCGCGAGCCGTTGATGATCGTCGGGTCCTGGCGCTCCCCCGGGGTCATCGACTTGATGATCGCGGCGGTGCGGTCGACGTCACGCTCGTCGAGATTGTTGATCTGGTCCTTGACCTGGCCCATGCCAGGGAGCATGCCGAGCAGCTTGCTGATGCTGCCCATCTTCCTGACCTGCTCCATCTGGGACAGGAAGTCGTCCAGGGTGAAGTCCTGGCCCTTCTTCGACGCCAGCTTCGAGGCCATCTTCTGGGCCTCTTCCTGGCTGAACGTCTTCTCCGCCTGCTCGATCAGGGTGAGCAGGTCGCCCATGTCGAGGATGCGGGAGGCCATCCGGTCGGGGTGGAAGGCGTCGAAGTCGTCGAGCTTCTCACCGTTCGACGCGAACATGATCGGCTTGCCGGTGATCTGGCGGATCGACAGTGCCGCACCGCCGCGGGCGTCGCCGTCGAGCTTGGAGAGCACCACGCCGTCGAAGCCGACGCCGTCGCGGAAGGCCTCGGCGGTGTTGACGGCGTCCTGGCCGATCATCGCGTCGACGACGAACAGGATCTCGTCCGGGCTGATCGCGTCCCGGATGTCGGCCGCCTGCTGCATGAGCTCCTGGTCGATGCCGAGCCGGCCGGCGGTGTCCACGATCACGATGTCGTGGACCTTCGACCGGGCGTGTTCGACGGAGTCCTTGGCGACCTTGACCGGGTCGCCGACGCCGTTGCCGGGCTCCGGCGCGTACACGGCGACACCGGCGCGCTCGGCGACGACGCTGAGCTGGTTGACCGCGTTGGGCCGCTGCAGGTCGCAGGCGACCAGCAGCGGGGAGTGGCCCTGGCCCTTGAGCCAGGTGCCGAGCTTTCCGGCGAGGGTGGTCTTGCCCGCACCCTGGAGACCGGCCAGCATGATCACGGTCGGCGGCTGCTTGGCGAAGCGCAGGCGGCGGGTCTCGCCGCCGAGGATCTGGACCAGCTCATCGTTGACGATCTTGATGAACTGCTGGGCCGGGTTGAGGGCCTTGGAGATCTCGGCCCCGAGCGCCCTTTCCTTGACGTTCTTGATGAACGTGCGGACGACGGGCAGGGCGACGTCCGCTTCGAGGAGCGCGATGCGGATCTCGCGCGCCGTGGCGTCGATGTCCGCCTCGGACAACCTGCCCTTGCCGCGGAGGTTTTTGAAAGTCGCGCTGAGGCGGTCGGAGAGGGTATCGAACACGGTGGCGTCGGTCCTCGGAGTCGGGGTCGTTTTGGGCTGCCCTCCAGGGTATCCGGCCCCGCGGGCAAACCGCCCCCGCGCGGTGCGGTACTCCGGCGGGGACGGTGCTCCGCGCGGTTCCGGCGGCCTCGGCACAGGGCATCCCGACCGCACGGCCCCGCAGAATCGCCCCGGTCGTCCGTCCCACCCCCGGGAACCCGCCGGATCGCCCCGGCGCATCCCGACCCTCGGAGGCCCGCAGATCGCCCCCGGCGCATCCCGACCCCCGGAGGCCCGCAGGATCGCTCCCGCGCATCCCGACCCCCTCGGAGGCCCGCAGATCGCCCCCGGCGCATCCCGACCCCCTCGGAGGCCCGCAGGATCGCCCGGGCGCATCCCGACCGCGCACGCCCGCCGAACCCACCCACCCGGGGTATCCCGGCCGCGGAGGCCGCCGGGTCGGGTCACCGTCACCCCCGCAGCGTCTCCTCCAGCTTGCGTGCCACGGCCGAGGCCTCCTCCGCGGGCAGCGGTGCACGCTGATCCCCGGTGACGTAGAAGGCGTCGACGGCGTTGGCGCCCAGGGTCGACGCGTGCGCGCTGCGCACCCGCACCCGCGCGTCCTCCAGCGCCCGGCCGATCCGGAACAGCAGCCCCGGAGCGTCCTGGGCCCGCACCTCGATCACCGTGGCGTGGTGCGAGGCAGCGGGTGCCACCGTCACCCGGGCAGCGGGCGCCACCCAGCCCCTGCGGCGCGGATAGGCCGCGTCCCGCTCGGCCAGCCGTCCGGCGATGTCCAGGGTGCCGTCCAGCGCCCGGACGAGGTCCGCACGCAGTCGCGCCGCCTGCGGCAGGGAGCCGTACTCCGCGGCGACCCGCCAGTCCAGCAGGAGCACCGAGCCGTCGACGCCGTCGGGCAGGTCGAGGGAGCGCAGTTCGGCGGTGCGCACGGTCAGCCGGTGCATGGCGAGGACACCGGCGACGGCGGGCAGGACCCCGGGCTGGTCGGGGACGGCGATGAGGAGCTCCACACCGAGCGGCTCCGGTGCGTCGGCCGGGTCCTGCGCGGTGGGCGGCTCGGCCTGGGCGCGCAGCGCGAGAACCGGCCCGCCGGTGGCGACCGCCTCCAGCGCGAGCCGCTCCTGCTCCGCGGTGACCACCGCGGTCTCCGGCTCGTCGGGGGTGTCGCCGGCGAGGACGGCCGACACCCTGCGCACCAGGTCGGCGACGAGGGACCCGCGCCAGGAGGACCAGGCGGCGGGGCCGGTGGCCAGGGCGTCGGCCTCGGTCAGCGCGTGCAGCAGGCGGAGGGTGCTCTGGGTACCGACCGCGTCGGCGACCAGGCGGACGGTGGCCGGGTCGTCCAGGTCGCGCCGGGTCGCGGTCTCGACGAGCAGCAGGTGGTGGCGTACGAGGGCGGCGAGGACGGCCGCGTCCGCGTCGTCGAAGCCGATGCGGACCGCCACGTCCTTGGCGATGATCTCGCCGGCGACGGAGTGGTCGCCGGGCCAGCCCTTGCCGATGTCGTGCAGCAGGGCGGCGACCAGTAGCAGGTCGGGGCGGCTGACCCGGCGGGTGAAGTCGGACGCGGAGACCGCCGTCTCGATGAGGTGTCGGTCGACGGTCCAGACGTGGACGGCGTTGCGCTGCGGGCGGCACCGCACCCGTTCCCAGTCCGGCAGCAGGCGGGTGATCAGGCCCTCGGCCTCCAGCGCCTCCCACACCTCTACCGTCGGGCGGCCGGACCCGAGCAGGGTGACGAGCTGTTCGCGGGCCTCGGCCGGCCAGGGCGTGGGCAGGGGGCGCGCGGTGGCCGCCAGGCGCCGTACGGCGTGCAGTGAGAGCGGCAGCCCGGCCTGGGCGGCGGCCGCCGCGGCGCGCAGCGGCAGGACGGGGTCGCGTTCGGGCCGGGCGGCGCGGGCGAGGACCACCTCGCCGTCCTGCTCGACCACGCCCTCGGCCAGCGGGGACCGCTCGGCGGCGGCGCTGCCGCCGACCGCCCTACCGGCCAGTCTGCGCAGCCGGGGACGTACGGCGCGCGAGCGCAGGACGCGCCCCACCTCGCGCCAGGTGACGTCGCTGGCGTAGGAGATCACCCGCGCGGACTCGTAGACCTCGCGCAGCAGGGTGTCGGCGTCCAGCAGGCCCAGTTCGGCCGCCACCTGGTCCTGTTCCTGGAGGGCGAGGCGGTCGGTGGCGCGGCCGGTGGTCAGGTGGAGGGCGTCGCGGACGTCGAGGAGGCGGCGGCGCGCGTCGGTGAGTCCCTCGCGGGGGGCGTCCGCGAGCCAGGAGGCGGCTACCGCGCGCAGGGCGGTGGCGTCGCGCAGACCGCCGCGCGCCTCTTTCAGGTCCGGTTCGAGCAGGTACTGCAGCTCGCCCTGGCGTTCTGCGCGGTCGCTGCACAGTTCGCGCAGTTCGGGCAGGCGTTTGGGGGCCTGGTTGCGCCAGTCGGCGAGGACGGTGGAGCGCAGTTGGGCGGTCAGCTGGGGGTCGCCCGCGAGGTGACGGGCGTCCAGCAGGCCGAGCTGGACCTTCAGGTCCTCGCCGGCCGTTCTGCGGGCCTCCGCGGGGGTGCGCACGGAGTGGTCGAGGGCGAGGCCGAGGTCCCAGACGGGGTACCAGAGGCGGTCGGCCAGGGCGGCCACCGCTTTGGGGTCGCTGCCGTCGTGCAGCAGCAGCAGGTCGAGGTCGCTGCGTGGGGAGAGCTCGCCGCGCCCGTACCCGCCGACGGCGACGAGGGAGGCCCCGCTCGGGGCGTCGGCGCCGCCGAAGAGGCCGGCGAGCCACTGGTCGGTCAGTTCGGACAGGGCCGCGCGGCGCGGCGGCCCGGACTGCTCCCCCCCGGTGAGGAGGTGCAGCCGGGCCGCCGCGTAGCCGCCGGGTCGGGAGTCCTCTGCTTCTTCGCGCACATCCGTACTCGTCACCCGGCGACTCCTGTTCTCTTGCCTGTCAGAGCGCGTCGGGGCCGCGCTCGCCGGTCCGGACCCGTACGGCCGTCTCGACCGGGAGGGCCCACACCTTGCCGTCACCGATCTTGCCGGTGCGGGCCGCCTTCACGACGACGTCGATCAGCTGGTCGGCGTCGTCGTCCTCGGCCAGCACCTCGATGCGGATCTTGGGCACCAGGTCGACGGTGTACTCGGCGCCGCGGTAGACCTCGGTGTGGCCTCTCTGACGACCGTAACCGCTCGCCTCGGTGACCGTCAGGCCGTGGACGCCGAAGGCCTGGAGGGCCTCCTTGATCTCGTCGAGCCGGTGCGGCTTGACCACTGCGGTGATGAGCTTCATGCCTCGACCTTCTTGCTCTCGGCGGCGGGGCCGGCCTGGGTGGGCGCCGTGGTGGCGATGTGGGAGCCGGCCGCGGAGCTGAAGTCGTAGGCGGTCTCGGCGTGCGCGGTCTGGTCGAGGCCGGTGACCTCGTCGTCCTCGGTGGCCCGGAAGCCGATCGTCTTCTGCAGGGCGAAGGCGATGATGTAGGTGACGACGAAGGTGTAGCCCATGACCGAGAAGGCGCCGATGGCCTGGGAGCCGAACTGCTTCAGGCCTCCGGCCCCGTCGATGGCGAGGAGGCCGACGAGCAGGGTGCCGATGACGCCGCCGACGAGGTGGACGCCGACCACGTCGAGGGAGTCGTCGTAGCCCAGCTTGTACTTGAGGCTGACGGCCCAGGAGCACAGGACGCCGGCCACGACGCCGATGAGGAGGGCGCCGAAGACGTTGACGTTGCCGCCGGAGGGGGTGATGGCGACGAGGCCCGCGACGGCACCGGAGCAGGCGCCGAGGGTGGTGAACGCGCCGTGGCGGATGCGCTCGTAGGCGAGCCAGCCGATCATGGCGGCGGCGGTGGCGATCTGGGTGTTGATGGCCATGCGGGCGGCGGTGCCGTCGACGCCGAGCTCGGAGCCGGCGTTGAAGCCGAACCAGCCGAACCACAGCAGCGCGGTGCCGATCAGGACCAGCGGCAGGTTGTGCGGCCGCATCGGGTCCTTCTTGAAGCCGACGCGCTTGCCGACCACCAGGACCGCTGCGAGTCCGGCGACACCGGCGTTGATGTGGACCGCCGTACCGCCGGCGAAGTCGATCACGGCCGGGTCGAGCTGGGCGAGCCAGCCGCCGCCCCAGACCCAGTGGGCGACCGGGAAGTACACCGCGGTGACCCAGAGGGCGATGAAGATCATCCAGGAGCTGAACTTGACGCGGTCGGCGAGGCCACCGCTGATCAGGGCCGCGGTGATGACGGCGAACAGCATCTGGAAGAGCGAGAAGGCGAAGGTGGAGATCTTGTTGCCGGTGAAGGCCTCCACGGTGCTGTCGCCGGTGACGCCCTTCAACCCGATCATGTCGAAGTTGCCGATGAAGCCGCCGGTGTCACCGCTGAAGGCGAGCGAGTGACCGTAGAGCACCCACAGGATGCTGACGATGCCCAGCGAGATGAAGGACATCATCAGCATGTTGAGGACGCTCTTGGAGCGGACCATGCCGCCGTAGAACAGGGCCAGCCCAGGCGTCATCACCATGACGAGCGCTGCACTGATCAATACGAATCCGGTATCTGTGCCGTTCAATGCCGGTATCTCCTCGTCGTTGGTACGGCCCCGTGCGGGGGGATGCCTCAGCGCCGTGAGGGGTGGGCCGGTGAGCCGGTTATGCCGCACGAGATTGGCGCAGCACCGTTTCGGTCGGCGCCCCGCGTTGTTTCGCGGCCGTGACGAAGGCAGAGCGTGCGTTACGCCTCGATGAACTCGCTGATGTTCGCGGGAGGGATCGTTATCGTGGCGCAACCTTCCGGGAGGGAAAGGAACCGGCCGCGGCGGCCTTCCGACTGACCTGGCATGGGGGAGCCGAGTCGGGCGGTTCGGGAAGGCCGGCCGCGGCCGGGGTCTGCGGGGTGTTCTGCGCGGTGTTCTGCGCGGTCAGACCGCCTCGGCGGTCTCGGGCAGCTCCACCGCCAGCTTGTCCGTGAGGTCGACGACCTCGGCGAGGTCGCCGAAGTCGCGTACGGCGGTGTCCACGGTCTTGCGGATGCGGGTGTTGACGCGCTCGGAGCGGACCTTCTTGGCGATCCGCATGGCCCGGTCGGCGTATCCGGCGCTCTGCTCGGGTTCGCGCCGCAGCAGGTGCACGGAGGCCAGGCCGATCAGGTTGAGTGCGTAGGAGCGCTGGTGCTCACCGTCCTCGGCGAACAGTTCGACGGCCCGCCTCATCAGCGGCTCGGCCTCCGAGGCGTAGGCGGGGCTGCGGCCGGCCACGTAGGCGAGGTCGCGGAAGGAGTGCGAGTTCTCGCCGTGCAGTTCGGCCTCGGTGAAGAAGCGGATCCAGTCGGCCTCGGGCTCGTCCCAGTCCTCGGCGTCGGTGAAGGTGTCCTCGGCCATCCTGACCGCCCGCTTGCACCTGCCCGGCTGGCCCATGTTGGCGTAGGCGCGGGCCTCCATCGCATACAGCATGGACTGGGTGCGGGGGCTCGCGCAGTCCCGGCTTCCGTACTGGGCGAGGTGGATCAGCTCCAGAGCGTCCTCGGGCCGCCCGAGGTGGATCATCTGGCGGCTCATGCTGGACAGCACGTAGGAGCCGAGGGGCTTGTCGCCGGCTTCCTTGGCGGCGTGCAGGGCGAGCACGAAGTACTTCTGGGCGGTGGGCTGCAGCCCGACGTCGTACGACATCCAGCCGGCCAGCTCGGCCAGCTCGGCGGCGACCTTGAACAGCCTGCGGGCGGTGGGCTCGGGGTGGGACTCCTGGAGCAGGTCGGTGACCTCGTGCAGCTGACCCACGACGGCCTTGCGTCGCAGGCCGCCGCCGCATTGCGCGTCCCAGCGCCGGAACATCTCGGTGGTGGACTCCAGCAGGTCCAGCTCGGGCCCGGAGAGCCGGCCGCGGATCCGGGCGGAGGACGGCTCGGGATCGTGGCGGGGACCGGGAGGCGCGGGCACCAGCCAGCGCTGCAGGGGCTCGATGAGGGCGGGGCCGGCGGAGAGGGCCAGCGAGCCGCCCAGGAAGCCACGCCGCGCCAGCATCAGGTCGCTGCGCGAGAACTCGCTGAGCAGTGCCACCGTCTGCGGGCCCGTCCAGGGGAGGTCGATGCCGGCCGCGGACGGCGAGGGACGGGCGGTGCGCAGGCCGAGGTCCTCGACGGAGACCACGCAGCCGAACCGCTCGGAGAAGAGTTCGGAGAGGATCCTGGGGATGGGCTCCCGGGGGTTCTCTCCGTCCAGCCAGCGGCGCACGCGCGAGGTGTCGGTGGAGATGTGGTTGGCCCCCAACTGGCGGGCCCGGCGGTTGACCTGGCGGGCGAGTTCGCCCTTCGACCAGCCGCTGCGCACGAACCACGACCGGAGCAGCTCGTTGGGGCGCTTCTCCGCGCTCGTCCCGCTACCGCCGTTGCCGCTCACTGGAACGCCCCCATCCCTCGACACCACTCGTCACCGCGTGCGCCAAGCCCTATCAGAATGCCGGTCCCTCGGGCTCGCCGTCCGGCGGTTCTCACCCTTCGAACGGAATACCGACTTGCCTCCGGCATACCCACGAGCGCACGCACCCCGCACTCCGTGTACTCAAAGTAATCCTACGATCACCGCTCCAGCCATGGCGATTCCGGAAACGCCACCATTCGCCACCCCTTCGAATGAACTCACGATGACCTGCACACGATTCACTTGACACAGGACGGCCGTGAGTGAGCGGAGCGGTGCACACGGGGGCGCACGCGGCCGGACGCGCCACCGGGAACGCCTCCGAGCGCCTTCAGGGCAACAGCGAGAGTCACCCAAAGTCACACTTCGGGCGCTTCTCGTAACCATCGGTGCGCCGGACCCGTTGGAGGGGGCATGGGCTTCACGATCGGCAGCAGTCGGAGCATCCGCGACATCCGGTCCGTCTCACGCCGCCGCGGCCGCTCGTCCGAGTGCACCGCCGTGGCGGAGTTCACGGGCCTGTGGGGCTGGGACGTGGTCCCGGGCGCCCGAGCCACCGGGGGCGCCTGCTCCTGCGGCCGCCCGGACTGCCCGGCACCCGGCGCACATCCGCTGGACTTCGCGCCGGAGGTCCCGGCCGGGGCCACCCTGGACGCGGTCACCGAGGCCTGGGCGAAACACCCGGGCGCCTCGGTGCTGCTGCCGGTCGGACGCGCCTTCGACGTCATCGAGGTCGCCGAGCAGGCGGGGCGCCGCGCGCTGGCCCGGCTGGAGCGGATGGGCCTCCCGTTGGGCCCGGTGACCGCGACGCCCGAGGGCCGCGCGCAGTTCTTCGTCGCGCCGGGCGCAGCGGCCGAGCTGCCGCGGCTGCTGTACCGGATGGGTTGGGACGACCCGGGCCTGGACCTGCGCGGCTTGGGACCCGGGACCCACGTCACGGCACCCCCCTCGGACCGGGGCGGCCGGGGCCCGGTGCGCTGGCTGCGGCCGCCGGAGCTGGACGCGGCGAGCGAGCCCCCGGCCGCGCGGCTGCTCCTGGGGACCCTCGCGTACCTCGCCCACCGGTCGCGCACCGAGCGTTAGACCCTCCGCGGACGCGGCGCGGGCAGCGCGGGCGGCACGTCGGTCCCGCCGCGCACCGGCCCCGCACGCAGCGTGCGGGGCCTCCGACCGCTCACGCACGCAGCCCCGTACTCGGCGCACGCTGTGCGGGCGGTGCGGGCAGTGCGGGCGGTGCCGGCAGTGGGCTGAACGTCGGACCGGTCGCGCACGGAGCGTGGGGGCGGACGCGGCGAGGCGCCCGTGCCCGACGGGGTCGGGGGCGGGCGCCTCGGTGTGTCCGGCCGGTGGGCGGCGGAGGCCGCCGGTGGCGGCGCGGCGTGTCGGCGGCCGGCGAGGCCGCCGCGGACGGGCGTGCCGGTCCCCGCGCCCGCGGCGTGTTCCGCCGGACGGCACTACTGGTCGCCGAGCAGGGCGTCGACGAACGCCTCGGGCTCGAACGGAGCGAGGTCGTCCGCGCCCTCGCCGAGCCCGACCAGCTTGACCGGCACGCCCAGCTCGCGCTGGACGGCGACGACGATGCCGCCCTTGGCGGTGCCGTCGAGCTTGGTGAGCACGATGCCGGTGATGTCCACGACCTCGGCGAACACCCGGGCCTGGACGAGGCCGTTCTGGCCGGTGGTGGCGTCGAGCACGAGGAGCACCTCGTCCAGCGGGGCCTGCTTCTCCACGACCCTCTTGACCTTGCCCAGCTCGTCCATGAGCCCGGTCTTGGTGTGCAGCCGCCCCGCGGTGTCGATGAGCACCACGTCGGAGCCCATCTCCTTGCCCTCCTTGACCGCGTCGAAGGCGACGGAGGCGGGGTCGCCGCCCTCCGGACCGCGCACCGTGTACGCACCGACGCGCTCGCCCCAGGTCTGCAGCTGGTCGGCGGCCGCGGCCCGGAAGGTGTCCGCGGCGCCCAGCACGACGGTGCGGCCGTCGGCGACCAGGACGCGGGCGAGTTTGCCGGTGGTGGTGGTCTTGCCGGTGCCGTTGACGCCGACGACCATCACGGTGCCCGGCTTGCTGGTCTCCGGCTCGGTCCGCACCGTGCGGTCCAGGTCGGTGCCGACCAGGGTGAGCAGCTCCTCGCGCAGCAGACCGCGCAGTTCCTCGGGGGTGCGGGTGCCGAGCACCTTCACCCGTTCCCGCAGCCGTTCCACCAGCTCCTGGGTGGGCTGCACGCCGACATCGGCGGTGAGCAGCGTGTCCTCGATCTCCTCCCAGGTGTCCTCGTCCAGGTGCTCGCGGGACAGGAGGCTGAGCAGCCCCTTGCCGAGCGCGTTCTGGGAGCGGGACAGGCGGGAGCGCAGGCGGACCAGGCGGCCGGCCGTCGGCTCCGGGATCTCGATCTCCGGAGCGGCGACGAGGTCCTCGGTCGTCGGTTCCTCGACGACGACGGGGGCCGAACCCCCGGGAAGGTCCACCTCCTCTATCGTGCGCCGCGGCTCCTCCCGCGGTGTCTCGGCCTCGTCGCCGACGTGCGGCTCGGCCGGAGGGGCGGTGATGTCGGGGGCGGCGGGGGGCGGCGGGGGCAGCGACTTCTTCCGCCGGCTGCCGATCAGGAGCCCGCCGAGCGCACCGAGCACGACCACGGCGATGACTACAGCAAGGATGATGGTTTCCATAACGGCTCCAGTATCCATCCCGGTCCCGCCGGGAAGCCGGGCGCGACCCTCGGAAGGCGGGGGGAGAAGCGCCCACTCGGCCGGTTCCGGGCCGAGCGGTCGACACCGGGCCCCGCCGGGGCGGACCCGGCCGCGGCGGCACCCGCGGCCCGTCCCGGCAGGCGCGAGGGGCTGACGTCCGCCCACGGGAGGACGGGGTGCGGCGCCGCGGTCGTACCTGGCCGGTGACCACACGAGGACCGCCGCCCCCGGCTCGGGCAGCGGCCGAGCCGGGGGCGGCGGTCGGTACGAGGAGAGGGGCAGCGGGGACTTGGCCCGTCTCCTCGGGAACGGGGCCGGTCCCCTCGGGGGGACCGGGGCCGGGCCGGGCGGCTCAGCCCATCTCCTCCAGGGTCTTGCCCTTCGTCTCCTTCACGAACTTCAGCACGAACGGGACGGAGAGCGCGGCGAAGACCGTGTAGATCACGTAGGTGGCGGAGAGGTTCCAGTCGGCCAGCGACGGGAAGCTCGCGGTGATGGCCCAGTTGGCGATCCACTGCGCGGAGGCGGCGACGCCGAGGGCCGCGGCGCGGATCCGGTTGGGGAACATCTCGCCGAGCATGACCCAGACGACCACGCCCCAGGACAGGGCGAAGAAGAGGACGAAGACGTGGGCGGCGATCAGCGCGGTCCAGGCCTGGGTGCTCGGCAGCTGGCCGTCGACCAGGTCGAAGGAGAACGCCCAGGCCTCCAGCGCGAGGCCGGCCACCATGCCGACGGAGCCGATGATGGCGAGCGGACGGCGGCCGATGCGGTCCACGAAGATCATCGCGATCACGGTGCCGACGATGTTGATGATCGACGTCGTGAAGGAGTAGAAGAAGGAGTCCGTCGGGTCGATGCCGACCGACTGCCACAGCGTCGAGGAGTAGTAGAACGCGACGTTGATGCCGACGAACTGCTGGAAGACCGAGAGGCCGATCCCGACCCAGACGATGGGCTTGAAGAAGAAGGAGCCGCCGAGCAGGTCCCTGAAGGTGGAGCGGTGCTCGCTCTTCATGGCGTGCTCGATCTCGTCGACACGGGCGTCCAGGTCGATGTCCTTGCCCTCGACCTCGGCCAGGATGTCCCGGGCGCGCGCACGCTTGCCGACGGAGAGCAGGAAGCGGGGGGACTCGGGGATGGCGAAGGACAGCAGGCCGTACAGGACGGCCGGGACCACCATGACGCCCAGCATGACCTGCCAGGCCTCCAGCCCCATCAGCTGGCCGCGCTGCTTGCCGCCGGCGGCGTTCAGCAGGCCCCAGTTGACGAGCTGCGAGATCGCGATGCCGACGACGATCGCCGCCTGCTGGAAGGAGCCCAGCCGGCCGCGGTAGGCGGGCGGGGCGACCTCGGCGATGTAGGCCGGGCCGATGACGGAGGCCATACCGATGGCGAAGCCGCCGACGATCCGCCAGAACGCGAGGTCCCACAGCGCGAAGGGCAGCGCGGAACCGACGGCGCTGATCGTGAACAGTGTGGCGGCGATCTGCATGCAGCGGATGCGGCCGATGCGGTCGGCTATGCGTCCGGCGGTGGCGGCGCCGATGGCGCAGCCGACCAGGGCGATCGCGATGACCTGGGCGAGGGCCGCGGACCCGATGTCGTAGCGGTCACGGATGGCTTCGACGGCGCCGTTGATGACGGAGCTGTCGTAGCCGAACAGGAAGCCGCCCATCGCGGCCGCCGCCGCGATGAAGATGACGTGCCCGAGGTGATCGGGGTGGGTCGTCCGGGCTCCCGGTCGGGGGGCCTGCGTTGTGCTGGTCACGTGTTCTCCTCGGGCCACCCGGCAGCGCTGCCGGGTGGGGGTCTGCCCTCGCACTACAAGTGGCGCATGGATGATCGCCACTCACACCTGAAGGTAAAAGCAACGTTGCAGAGACTATGCCTTCAAGTTTCGAAGTCAAGAGGCACCCGGTCTTACGCCTGCGCTCACCCGAGAGCATCGTGCGTTCACAAGTTGAAGAGAATACAAGGTCGTGCAGGTGACACCGGGGGAAACCGTCTCGGCGTCAGCGCAGGCGCTGGGAGATGACCTTCGACACACCGTCGCCCTGCATCGACACCCCGTAGAGCGCGTCGGCGACCTCCATCGTGCGCTTCTGGTGCGTGATCACGATGAGCTGCGAGGCCTCCTGGAGCTCCTGCATGATCCGGATGAGCCGCTGGAGGTTGGTGTCGTCCAGCGCCGCCTCCACCTCGTCCATGACGTAGAACGGGCTCGGCCTGGCCTTGAAGATCGACACCAGCAGCGCGACGGCGGTCAGCGACCGCTCACCGCCGGAGAGCAGGCTGAGCCGCTTGACCTTCTTCCCCGGCGGACGGGCCTCGACGTCCACACCCGTGGTGAGCATGTTGCCGGGGTCGGTCAGCACCAGACGGCCTTCGCCCCCCGGGAAGAGGCGGCCGAAGACGCCCTCGAACTCCCGCGCCGTGTCCCGGTAGGCCTCGGTGAACACCCGCTCGACACGCTCGTCGACCTCCTTCACCACCTGAAGCAGGTCGGCGCGGGTCTTCTTCAGGTCCTCCAACTGCTCGCTGAGGAACTGGTGGCGTTCCTCCAGCGCCGCGAACTCCTCCAGCGCCAGCGGATTCACCTTGCCGAGCTGCTGATACGCCCGTTCGGCCGCCTTCAGCCGCTTCTCCTGCTCGGCCCGTACGAACGGCCGGGGCAGGTTCCGCGGGTGCTGCGGATCCTCCGGCAGCTCCTCGCCCTCGGCGGGCGGGGACGGCGGCACGAGCTCCCGGGGGCCGTACTCGGCGACCAGCCCTTCGGGCTCCACCCCCAGCTCCTCCAGCGCCCTGGTCTCCAACTGCTCGATCCGCATCCGCTTCTCCGCGCCGAGCACCTCGCCCCGGTGCACGGAGTCCGTCAGCTTGTCCAGCTCGCCCTTGAGGTCGCGGCCCTCGGCGCGGGCCACGGCCAGCTCCTGCTCCCGGCGGGCCTTCGCGGACTCGGCCGCGGCGCGCTCCTGCTCGGCACGGGCGACGGACACCTCGACGTGGGCGAGGAGCTGCCGGGCGCCGGAGCCGACCGCCTCGGCGACGGCGGCCTCGTGTCGCAACCGGGCGCGCCGCTGCTCGGCCCGCGCACGCGCCTCGCGCTCCGCGCGCGCCGCCCGGTCGAGCGAGTCGGCACGGCCGGCCAGCCCCTTGACCCGCTCCTCGTGGGTACGGACCTGAAGGCGCGCCTCCATCTCCGTCTGCCGGGCGTTGGCGCCGTCGGCGGCGAGCCGGTCGCGCAGGGAGGTGTCGGGTTCCTCCTCGATAGGCAGCTCCTCGGCGACCGCGAGCCGCTCGGCGAGTTCCTCGACCTCCTCCCGCGCCTTGTCGAGCGCCTCCTGGGCCCGTGCGGCGGCGGCGGACGACCGCTCGGCCTCGCCCGCCGCGCCCCGCGCCTGGCCGGAGAGCCGGCCGAGTTGCTGGGCCACGGCGGACTTCTCCCGGTCCGCGGACCGGCGCCGCTCCCCCAGCTCCTCTACGGCCGCGGTGCACTCCTCGCGCCGCGCGGCGGCCGCGCGCTGGGCCCCGGCCAGTTCCCCGCACCGCACCTCGAGCTCCGCCAGCTCGGCGGCGGCCTCGTCCACGGAGGCCTGCACCTCCAGCAGGCTGGGAGCTCCCGCGGATCCGCCGTGTGCGAAGTGGGCGCCGAGCAGATCGCCCTCCGCGGTGACGGCGGTCAGCCGGGGCCGCGCGTAGACCAGTTCCTCCGCGTCCTCCAGGGTGCCGACGAGGACGATCCGTCCCAGCAGCCGCCGCACGGCGGGCATCAGCTCGGCGGGGCCGCGGACCAGATCGGCGGCGAAGAGGAGGTTTCCCGGGCCTCCCGGGGGCTCGGCGCCGGACCCCTGCGCGGCGCGGCCGCCCGGACCGCCCGGACCGCCGGGGGCCGGGTCCCCCGCCGCGACCGGATGCTGCGCCGTGGCCGACCCCTCAGGTGCACCCGGCCCCTCCGACCCGCCCGGGTCATCCGGTGGGCCCGGGGCATCCGATACGCATCGGCCCTCCGGTACGCCCCGGCCCTCCGACGCATCCGGGTCCCCCGACACATCCGGGTCCTCCGGTGCGTCCGCCAGCAGCAGCGCGGCGCGGCCCGCGTCCTGCTTGCGCAGCAGGCGGATGGCGTCGGCGGCCGCGGTCGGGCTGGTGACCGCGAGCGCGTCGGCGGCGGCTCCGAAGGCCGCGGCGAGCGGGATCTCGTGGCCCGGGGTGACGGTCAGCAGCTCCGCCGCCGGCCCCAGGAGTCCGGTCAGCCGGTCCCGGGCACCGAGCAGTGCACCGCTGCCGTCCTTCCGGCGCAGCCCCGTCGCCAGTGCGTCGTGTCGGGCCCGGGTGGCGGCGCGTCCGCGTTCGGCGGTGGTGACCGCCTCGCGTGCCGCGGTGAGCGCGCGCTCCGCCTCGGCGAGCCGCTGCTTCGCCTCCTCGTGACGTTCCGCGAGTTCGGTGTCGCCGGCGTCGAGGTCGTCGACCTCGGCCTGCAGGGCCTCGTACTCCTCCTGGGCGGCGACGGCGCGATGCCGGGCCTCGTCGCGGGCGGCGGCCAGCCGGTCGATCTCCTCCTGTGCGGAGGCGGCACGCGAACGCGCGGCGTTGACCTGGCCGTTGAGCCGTGCGAGGCCCTCGCGGCGGTCGGCGATGGCGCGGGCGAGGTCCTTGAGCCGGCGCTCCTCGGCGGCGAGTTCGCGCTCCAGTTCGGCCCGGTGGTCGACGGTGTCCTCCAGAGCGCGCCGGGCGGCTTCCAGGGCGGCCTCGAGTTCCGCCTCCTGCTCGCGGACGCGGGCGGCCTCGTGCTCCAGATCCTCCGGATCGCGGCCGCGCCGCTCCTCCGGGGGTGCGGAGGCGGCGCTCTTCACCCGGGCGTCCGCCAGCGAGACCGTGCCGCGGACGCGCTCGGCGAGCTGGGACAGCTCGTACCAGGTCTGCTGGGCGCCGCGGAGGCGGGGAGCGAGCCGACGCACCTCGTCCTCCAGCAGCGACTCGCGCCGGAGTGCCTCGCCCAGCGCATGCTCGGCGGCCTCCTTGCGGGCCTTCAGCGCGGCCTCGTCGGCGACCTCGGCGTCCAGCGCCTCGCGCAGCCTCACCAGATCGTCGGCGAGCAGGCGCAGCCGCGCATCACGCAGGTCGGCCTGGATGACGGCGGCCCGGCGCGCGACCGCGGCCTGGCGGCCCAGCGGCTTGAGCTGGCGCCGCAGCTCGTCGGTGAGGTCCTGCACACGGGCCAGGTTGGCCTGCATCGCGTCCAGCTTGCGCAGGGCCTTCTCCTTGCGCCTGCGGTGTTTCAGGACGCCCGCGGCCTCCTCGATGAAGGCGCGGCGGCCCGTCGGGTCGGCGTGCAGGACGGAGTCCAGCTGGCCCTGGCCGACGATGACGTGCATCTCGCGGCCGATACCGGAGTCGGAGAGGAGCTCCTGGATGTCCAGCAGCCGGCAGGTGTCGCCGTTGATCTGGTACTCGCTGCCGCCGTTGCGGAACATGATCCGCGTGATGGTGACCTCGGCGTACTCGATGGGCAGGGCGCCGTCGGAGTTGTCGATGGTCAGGGACACCTCGGCGCGGCCCAGGGGCGGGCGGCCGGTGGTGCCGGCGAAGATGACGTCCTCCATCTTGCCGCCGCGCAGCGACTTGGCGCCCTGCTCACCCATGACCCAGCTGAGCGCGTCCACCACATTGGACTTGCCTGAGCCGTTCGGGCCGACCACGCAGGTGATGCCCGGTTCGAACCGGAGTGTGGTCGCGGAGGCGAACGACTTGAACCCGCGGAGGGTCAGGGCCTTGAGGTGCACGCCGCCGGACTCTACCTCCCGGCGGTGCCGCACTCCATGAAGCGGCGGTTTCACGGGTGAACGCGCAGGGCAAACCAAACGTTGAAGAGGGTGAAAGGATGCGCGGGGGAAGAAAAGCCAAGAAAGAAGGGACGCCGAAGCGTCCCTTGCAACTCTGACAACTGAGCGGTGTACGGGCAGCCCGACCGCTGCTTGTGCTGTCCTGGAGCAGTGCAGCGATCAGGTGAGCGCAGGCTCCGCCTGGTTCGCGTCGATGCTCTCCATGATCCTGTCGTGAGAAGCGGCAGCCGTCAGCGCCTCGTTCTCGGCCTGGATCCGTACGAGCTCGGATTCCAGGTCCTGGACGCGCTGCTGGAGCCGTCGCATCTCGGCGAGGAGTCGCGGGTCGGAGCCGCCGACGTAACCGAGAAGCGCCTTTGCCATGATGGATGGTCCTCCACAATGAGTGACCGACCGAAGCGGTGTGGGTCGTGAGGGATTCGCACCCGCGATGCTTGGCAGGCCTGGAGTTGTACTGCCGTTCAGCCATGCCAAACAGCTAAGGTGCGCGGGGCTTTCAGCGTCTCACCAAAAAGTTTGACGGTCAACACGATCACGCCCCGTATCGGCGGGTGACCCCGGGCGCTCGGCGGCGGATCGGCCGCACCGCTGCTTCTGCGGGGCCCTGGGGGCGTGGCGATCATCCTTGCGTGCCGAGTCCGCCGCCGCAAGCGGTTCTCGGCAACGACCTGCTTATTTCTGCCGGTACACGCTCCGCGGCCCCGTCCGGCGGCCCGCCGCGGGACCGCCGGGCGGGGTCCGGTCACCGGATGGCGAAGCCGTCGTAGCCGCCGCGGGGTGTGTCCCAGATCTCGGTGACGCCGGCTACGCGTCCGGGCGTGTCGCCGCCCTGCAGCCAGTCGAGGAGGACCCGGCAGCCCTCGCGGGGGCCCTCGGCGACCACCTGGACCCGTCCGTCGTCGAGATTGAGAGCAAAACCACTCAGGCCGCCGATCTCCAGCGCCTTGGCGCGCGTGAACCAGCGGAAACCCACACCCTGGACGCGTCCGCGCACCCAGGCGACCAGCCGAACATCCTCGCTCATGAGGGCAACCTAGCGGGCGAAAGTCTCACTGGGCACTCTCTCCCCCGCCGCCATGCGGTACCGTCCCGGCCTAATGAATCTCATATGAAACTCACTCGATCGAGTGGGTTTGGTCGATCCCCGGGCGGGGGGCAACTCCCGGGTCGACCACACGGGACCCGGGAGAGGCCCGGGTCCGGCGCAAGGACGAGGAAGGCCAGGACATGGGACGCCACCGACGCTCTGCCGCCGGCCGCGCCGCCACGGACCCTGTCCCGGGGGGCGGACGCCCGGACGTCTCCCACGAGGGTTCCCGAAGCGGCTTCGAGCAGGACCCGTACGGCGCCTCCGCCGACGGCCGCGCTCCCCGGAACCCGTACGGGAGCGGGCGCGCCACGATGGGGATCGCCCCCTATCTCCAGCCCGAGGCCTACGCCGAGGCCCGCGCCAGGAGCGAGGAGTACCTCTTCGCGACGGGGGCCTCGAACGCCGGTGACACGGCCGTCCTCGCCTCGGACCGCTTCGACTCGCCAGGCTTCACCCCCGACGCGGGCGCACAGCGGGCGGGGCACCGGCGCCGCGTGAAGAAGGCCGCTGTCCCGGTCCGCTCCGGACTGCTCGGCGTCTCGGCGGCGGTGGCCCTGGGCACGGTCGCGGTCGCCTCCGGAGTGGTGCCCGGCCTGGAGAACTACCGGCTGGGCGGCGACCACAGCTCCGGCGGGGACAGCGTGCAGGCCGCCGGCACGCCCTCCAACTCGCCCTCCGAGCAGGGCGGCGCCTCCGGCGCCGTCGACGGCCGTGCCCAGGACCAGACCTCCACCAGCAGGGACAGCCGGCCGTCGGTGCAGCCGTCGGCCTCCCGGTCCGCGACGGCCCCCTCGGCGGCACCCACGCAGACCCCGTCGGCGCAACCGTCGGAGAAGCCGACGGAGACGGCCGCACCCAGCGGGAAGCCGCAGCCGACGCCTTCGGCCGCGAAGCCGTCCGCCCAGCCGACCACTCCCGCCGCGCCGGAGCGGGCCACCGCATCGGCGCGGGCCACCGCACCGGCTGCGCTGTCCGCCCAGGCCCAGGCCGAGGCGGAGGTGCTCAAGCTCGTGAACGAGGAGCGCGCGAAAGTCGGTTGCAGCGCACTGTCCGCGAACAGCGCGCTGACCGGGCTGGCCCGGGCGTTCAGCGACGACATGGCCGCCCGCGGCTTCTTCGACCACACCGACCCGGACGGCGCGACCCCGTGGGACCGGGCCGCGAAGGCCAGCATCACCGGGCTGGGCGGCGAGAACATCGCCCGCGGCCAGGCCGATGCGGCGGCCGTGATGGAAGCCTGGATGAACAGCCCCGGTCACCGTGCCAACATCCTGAACTGCGACTTCCACACCCTGGGCGTCGGCGTGCACTTCGGCCCCGGCGGCCCCTGGTGGACCCAGGACTTCGGCTACTGAGGCACCCGGCGCTCCGGTGGCGCGCGGTCGGTCCTGAGGTTCCGGCAGCGCCGGCGCCGGGCGGCCCCGACGGTCAGGCCGCCGCGCGCCCCCGGGCAAGGACCCTCGCGGTCTGCGCGACACGGCGGCCGAGGTGCTCGGCGGTGGCCGTGTCGGCCTTGTGGACGGCCTCGGGTCCCTCGTCGACGTTGCTCTGGGCCGCCGCGCCGGCGAAGAAGCCGAGGCGGTTGAGGTCGTTCTCGGAACCGGCGCTGCTGTTCCAGCCGGGGTGCAGGCCGAGGTTGACCCAGTGCATGCCGTGCTGTGCGGCGAGGATCTGGAAGAACTGCAGCGTGTGGAGCTTGTCGCCGCTCTTGGAGCCGGAGTTGGTGAAGCCGGCCGCCAGCTTGTCCTTCCAGTCCTGGCCGAACCACCGCCGGGAGCTGGCCTCGGCGAAGGCGTGGAAGGCACCGGACGCGGTGCCCATGTAGGTCGGCGAGCCGAACACGATCGCGTCCGAGCCGTCGAGCAGCGCCCACTGCTCGTCGGTGATCGCGTCGACGTCGACGAGGTGGACCCGGGCACCCTCCTCCGCGGCGCCGGCACCGACGGCCCGGGCGAGTACGGCGGTGTGGCCGTGGCCGGAGTGGTAGGCGACGGAGATGACGGGTGCGGTGATGGCGGGCGTGGTCACGGTGGCGCACTCCTCGGGGAGGGGAAAGGGGATGGCAGGAGAAGCCGGTGGGACAGAGCAGCTCACCGGCACTTGCAAAATGAAAGCACTAACTTTTGGAAAGCGCAATCTTCTAGTGAGCGCTGTCTTCACGTAGGCTTGCGCCATGACCGGCACGCCGACGCGCAGCGAGGAGCAGGACCTCCCCTACAACGTGTTCGCCAAGTCCTGCCCCTCCCGCGGGACGCTGGAGCACGTCACGGGCCGCTGGGGGGCACTCACCCTCGGCGCGCTGCACGAGGGGCCGCTGCGGTTCAACGAGTTGCGCCGGCGCGTCGACGGCGTGAGCGAGAAGATGCTCTCCCAGAGCCTGCACGCGCTGGAGCGTGACGGCCTGGTGCACCGCGAGGCCCAGCCCACCAACCCTCCCCGGGTGGACTACGAACTCACGCCGCTCGGCCGCGAGGTGGCCCGGCGGCTGCTGTCCCTGATCCACTTCGTGGAGGGCAGCATGGACGAGGTACTGGCCGCCCGGGACGGCTACGACGGCGGCCGCGGCGCCCGCTGACACCGCGGGCAGTAGTAGCTGGACCGGTTCATCCAGGGCCGCCGCCGCATCGGCGTACCGCACCGCCGGCACGGCAGGCCCTCGCGCCCGTAGGCGTCCAGGGAGCGGTCGAAGTAGCCCGACTCCCCGTTGACGTTGACGTAGAGGCTGTCGAAACTCGTCCCGCCGACGGAGAGGGCCGCGTTCATCACGTCCCGGACGTGGCCGAGGAGTTCCCGGGTGCGGGGACGTGTGAGGCCGGCCGTCGGGCGGTCGTAGTGCAGGCGGGCGCGCCACAGGGCCTCGTCCGCGTAGATGTTGCCGACGCCGCTGATCAGCGACTGGTCCAGCAGGGCCCGCTTGATCGTGGTGCGCTTGCGGCGCAACGCCCGGTGGAAGGCCTCCTCGTCGAAGAGCGGGTCGAGGGGATCGCGGGCGATGTGCGCGATGGCGTCCGGCAGCCCTTCCGGGGTGTTCTCGTGCAGCGACAGGCCGCCGAAGGTCCGCTGGTCGACGAAGCGCAGTTCGGTGCCGAGCGTGTCGGCGAAACGGATGCGGATCCGCAGGTGCCGCTCGGCGGGCGCCTCGTGCGGCTGGACCAGCAACTGCCCGCTCATGCCGAGGTGGGCCAGGACCGACTGTCCGGAGTCCTCCAGCGGCAGCCACAGGTACTTGCCGCGGCGTCCGGGAGAGCCGAAACGGCGGCCCTTGAGGCGGTGGGCGAAGTCGTCGGCGCCGGCCGGGTGGCGGCGCACGGCACGCGGGTGCAGTACCAGGGCGTCGGCGACGGTGCGGTGGGCGACCCACCGCTCCAGGCCCCGCCGTACGACCTCGACCTCGGGCAACTCGGGCATGATCTCCCCGTGAGGGACGGTGGACGAACCGAGCGCCCGCCCCGGTAACGGCCCGGGGCGGGCGCTCGGACGCCGCTGCTGCGCTGTGCGGTGCTGTCTCTTCAGGCTGAGGAGGCCGAGGGGGCGTCCGCGTTCCCCTCGCCGGCGGCGGCCTTGGCGCGCTCGTCCGCCGCGGCGCGGATGGCCCGCCAGGCGGACTCCGCGGCCTGCTGCTCCGCCTCCTTCTTGCTGCGGCCGGTGCCGGTGCCGTACGAGACGCCTCCGACGCGGGCGGCAGCAGTGAAGGTCTTCTCGTGGTCCGGCCCGGTCTCGGTGACCAGGTACTCGGGCACGCCGAGTCCTTCGGTGGCGGTGAGTTCCTGCAGGGACGTCTTCCAGTCCAGACCGGCTCCGAGGTTGGAGGACTTCTCGATCAGCGGGTCGAACAGGCGGTGAACCAGTTCGGACGCCACGTCGAGCCCCCGGTCGAGGTAGACCGCGCCGATCACCGCTTCCAGGGTGTCGGCGAGGATGGACGCCTTGTCCCGGCCGCCCGTGCCCTCTTCACCGCGGCCGAGCCGGATGAAGGAACCCAGGTCGAGGCCGCGACCGACCTCCGCCAGCGCACGCGAGTTGACCACCGCGGCCCGCAGCTTGGCCAGTTGGCCTTCGGGCAGGTCGGGGTGGGTCCGGTACAGCGTGTCCGTGACCACCAGGCCGAGCACGGAGTCCCCGAGGAACTCCAGCCGCTCGTTGGTCGGCAGACCGCCGTTCTCGTACGCGTAGGAGCGGTGGGTCAGCGCGCGCACCAGAAGGGCGGACTCGACGTGGTAGCCGAGCCGCCCTTCCAGAAGCGTGTGGGACGAGGCCTGGTTGTCCGCCTGCGCGCTCCCGTTGGCACGGGAGGACTTGTTCTTCGGCGTGGCCACAGTGCCTCTCACCAGCCGATCAGACCTCGAGGACCTGACGCTTGTTGTAGGTGCCGCACGAGGGGCACGCGATGTGCTGCTGCTTGGGCTCGTGGCAGCGCTCGCACGCGACCAGAGTGGGGACCGCAGCCTTCCACTGCGACCGGCGGTGGCGCGTGTTGCTGCGCGACATCTTCCGCTTCGGAACAGCCACGGCTACTTCTCCTGCTTCTCGGCGGCGCGTGCTGATCGAGGCGCGTCGCCGCTCATCTCGTCCTTATCGCCGGCTTCGAGTGAATCGGCGAGTCCCTGCAAAGCCGCCCAACGGATGTCGGCGGCGTCGTGGTGGTGGTCCGGGTCGTCCGCGAGCCGCGCCCCGCACTGGGAGCACAGACCCGGGCAGTCTTCCCGGCACACCGGCTGCATCGGCAGTGCGAGCACCACCGCATCGCGCAGCAGAGGTTCGAGGTCGAACATTCCGTCCTCGAGGAGGAGCCGGCCCTCGTCGTCCTCGGCGTCGTCGCCGGCGTCCGCGATCACGCGGCCCCGGTCATCGGCGTCGGGGTACGAGAACAACTCCTGGAACTCCGCTTCGACGTCGAGCTGAAGCGGCTCCAGACACCTTACGCACTCCCCCTCGGCCCGTGCACGGGCGGTGCCCGTGACGAGCACCCCTTCCATGACCGACTCGAGGCGGAGGTCGAGCTCCACCGGGGAGCCCTGCGGCACCCCGATCACGTCCTGGATCCCCAGATCCCGGGGCGCGTCGATCGTCCGGGTCAGGCGCTGGAGCGCACCAGGACGCCGACCCAGCTCGTGCGTGTCGAACACGAGGGGGTTGCGGTGGTCGAGGTGGGAGCTCAGGGCCGTTCCTGCTTTCGATGCGTCGAGCGGGGAGCGCTGACGGGTGTTCCCGGGCAGCTGTGATCGCGGACGTTGGTGCGACCGAACAGCCAGGATACTGGACCTTCCCCGGATGACCCAATCCGGCCGCTTCCTACAGGCCGCGGCCCTGCTCGTAGGCCTGGAGCTGCTCCGCGCTGATCATGCCGGTGTCGAAGAGGCTGGTCTCGTCGAGCGCATAGCCCTGCTGACCCTGCTGGACCTGCTGGACCTGCTGGACCTGCTGGACCTGCTGCGGGTCGTACGCGGCCTGCTGCGGGTCGTACGCGACCTGCTGGGCGTCGTAGTCCTGGTAGGCGCCGCCGTCCGCGGGAGCGTAGCCGGAGCCGTGGGCGTAGGGGTCCGCCTGCTGGTAGCCGTAGGCGTCCTGCTGGGCGTACTGCTGCTGGTATCCGGCGTAGGGATCCGGCTGCTGCGGGACCGGGGCGCCGGCCGCCGGGGCGTAGCCGGTGTCCTGGGCGTACGCGGGCTGCGCCCGCTGCTCGGCGGGGACGTCCTGTTCGGCGAGGGCGGCCAGGTCGGCGAGGTAGTCGGCGTCGCTGGAGTGCTGGACGGTGGTGGTGTCGTCGGCCAGGGCGCCCAGGTCGTCGGTGGCGATCCGGCCGTGCAGCTTCTGGCGGCCGCGGCCGACCGCCTCCAGGGTCTTGGCGAGGACGGCCTCGAAGGCGCCGAGCTTGGCGTCGACATAGGCGTCGGCGTCGGCGCGCAGGACCTGCGGGTCCTGGCTGCGCTCGGGGGCGTCCTCGTCCTCGTAGCCCTGCTCGTCCAGGCCGGGGCCGGTGCCGAGGAGCTTCTCGCGGCCGCGGCCGACGGAGCCGAGGGTCTTGGTGAGGACGACCTCGAAGTTGGCGAGCTTGGAGTCGACGTAGTCGTCGGCCTCCGCGCGGACCTCCTCGGCCTCCCCTCGGGCCTCGGCGAGGATGCGGTCGGCCTCGGACTGGGAGCGGCGGGCGATCTCGGTGTCGGAGATCAGCGAGCCGCGTTCGGCGTGCGCGCCGCGGATGATCTGCTCGGCCTCCTGCCGGGCCTGCTCGACCATCTGCTCCCGGCCGCCGATCAGCTCCTGCGCCTGGGCGAGGGAGCCGGGCAGCGCCGCGCGCACCTCTTCCAGCATCGCGAGCAGTTCGGCGCGGTTGAGCACGCACGACGCCGACATGGGCATCGACCGGGCGCTGGAGACCGCGGCGACGATCTCGTCGAGCTTCTTCTGCACGTCCACCGTGTGCTCGCCACTCTCTGCCGATGTGTTGGAGACGGACGGGACGACTGTACGGCCCCGGGGCGGCCGCCCGACACCGGGTGACGGGACGTCAGCGGGAGGGGGCGGGCGGTCAGTCCTTCCGCAGGCGCTCGGTGAGCACCCGAAGGACCTGCTCCGGCACCAGGTGGGAGACGTCGCCGCCCCACGCCGCGACCTCCTTGACCAGGGAGGACGACAGGAAGCTGTAGGTCGGGTTGGTCGGCACGAAGAGGGTCTCGACTCCGGTGAGGCCGTTGTTCATCTGGGCCATCTGGAGCTCGTAGTCGAAGTCGCTCACCGCTCGCAGGCCCTTGACGATGGCGGGGATGTCGCGTTCCTTGCAGAAGTCGACGAGGAGGCCGTGGAAGGCCTCGACCCTGACGTTCGCGTACTCGGCGGTGACCTCGCGGATCAGGTCGATCCGCTCCTCGATCTCGAACAGGCCCTTCTTGGACTTGTTGATCATCACCGCGACGTAGACCTCGTCGTAGAGCCGGGAGGCCCGGGAGATGATGTCGAGATGTCCGTTGGTGATCGGGTCGAACGACCCGGGGCAGACGGCGCGGCGCACTGGTGTCCCCTCGCTCTCCGGTCCGGTCATCGTGCGTCTTCGCACGTAGAGGCGGCGCGACCGTACCAAAACGTTCCCTCGCCGTAGCGACGGGCCCGGATCGCGTCGAAGCCCTCGGGCCACCGGAATTCCCCGCCTCTGGTGCTGCGCTCCACGGTGACGAGGGCTTCCCCGGCGAGCCAGCCCTCCGCGCGGAGTGTGAGCAGGATCTCCCGAAGATCGTCGTCCGGGACCGCGTAGGGCGGGTCCAGGAAGACCAGGCCGTACGGCCCGTCCGGGGGCGAGGAGCGGACGATCTGCTCCGCTTTGCCCGCCCGGACCTCGGCGCCGGGCAGGCCGAGCGTCCTCGCGTTCGCCCGGAGCGTGCGGACGGCCCGGGCGTCGGCCTCCACCAGCAGGGCGTGGGCCGCGCCGCGGGACAGCGCCTCCAGGCCGACGGCACCGGATCCGGCGTACAGGTCGAGGACGCGTTCGCCGTCCAGCGGGCCGCCCAGCAGCGACCGCCAGGTGGAGAACAGGCCCTCGCGCGCCCGGTCGGAGGTGGGGCGGGTGCCGGTCCCCGGCGGAACGGCGAGTCGGCGCCCGCCGGCGGCGCCGGCGATCACGCGGGTCATCTCAGTCCTCGGTGGTGTCGCGGTCGGTGGCGGGCCGGGTGCGGCCCGGTGCGGCGGCGGCAGGCGGGGAGCGTCGCCGCAGCGGCGTCCGGTGCGTCGTCTCGGCGGGCCGGCCGGACGTCCTCGTACGGGGCGCGTACTCGGGGTTCGGGCCGGTGCGGCGAGCGGGCGTGCCGGGCGTCGCGGCGGGGCGGGCGTCGGCCGTCGCGCGCCTCCAGTCTTTCAGCCTTTCTCCAGGTACCGCTCCCGCTCCTCGTCCAGCAGGGCGTCCAGCGCCGTGCGCAGCCCCGGAAGCCGTTCCAGCTCCGGGTCGGCGGCGACCACCGCGGTGGCCTCCTTTCGCGCCTCGGCGATGATCTCCTCGTCGTCGACGACGGTGAGGACGCGGAGGCTGGAGCGGGCACCGGACTGGGCCTGCCCGAGGACGTCGCCCTCGCGGCGCTGCTCCAGGTCGAGACGGGACAGCTCGAAGCCGTCCCGGGTGGCGGCGACGGCTCCCAGGCGCTGCCGGGCCGCGCTGGCCTCCGGCATCTCGGTGACCAGCAGGCACAGGCCGGGAGCGGAGCCGCGGCCGACCCGGCCGCGCAGCTGGTGCAGCTGGGAGACGCCGAAGCGGTCCGCGTCCATGATCACCATGGCGGTGGCGTTGGGCACGTTCACGCCGACCTCGATGACGGTCGTGGCGACCAGGACGGCGGTCTCGCCGGCGGCGAACCTTCGCATCACGGCGTCCTTGTCCTCGGGCGCCATCCTGCCGTGCAGCACCTCGACCCGCAGGCCGTGCAGCGGGCCCTCGGCGAGCCGGGCGGCCACGTCGAGCACGGCGAGCGGCGGGCGCCGCTCCGCCTCGTCCTCGGCGGACCTCGCCTTCTTCCCGTCCTCCTCCTCGTCGCCGATCCGCGGGCAGACGACGTAGGCCTGGTGGCCGCCGTCGACCTCCTCGCGCACCCGTTCCCAGGCCCGGGCCAGGAAGTGGGGCTTGTCGGCTGCCGGGACCACGTGGCTGGCGATCGGCGAGCGGCCGGCCGGCAGCTGGTCGAGGACGGAGGTCTCCAGATCGCCGAAGACGGTCATGGCGACGGTCCGCGGGATGGGTGTGGCGGTCATGACGAGCAGGTGCGGGGGCTGCTTGCCCTTGCCGCGCAGGGCGTCGCGCTGCTCGACGCCGAAGCGGTGCTGCTCGTCGACCACGACCAGCCCGAGGTCGTGGAACTGCACCTTGTCCTCGATCAGCGCGTGCGTCCCGATCACGATGCCGGCCTCGCCGGTGGCGAGGTCCAGCAGTACCCGGCGCCGGGCGGCCGCGCCCATGGACCCGGTCAGCAGGACGACCTTCGTGGCGTGCTCGGCGCCCCCGAGCATGCCCCCCTCGGCCAGCTCCCCCATCATCTCCACGACCGACCGGTGGTGCTGCTGGGCGAGCACCTCGGTGGGGGCCAGCATCGCGGCCTGGCCCCCGGCGTCCACGACGGCGAGCATGGCGCGCAGCGCGACGAGCGTCTTGCCGCTGCCGACCTCGCCCTGCAGCAGCCGGTGCATCGGGTGCTCGGTCGCCAGGTCCTCGAAGATCTCCCGGGAGACCCGCTGCTGGCCGTCGGTGAGGGTGAACGGGAGGCGGTCGTCGAAGGCGCCGAGCAGGCCGTCCGGCCCCGGTCTGCGCGGGACCGCGGGAAGCTGGGCGTCGGCATGCCGGCGCCGGGCCAGGGCGACCTGCAGCACGAAGGCCTCGTCCCACTTCAGCCGGTCGCGCGCGGAGGCGATGTCGGCTTTGGTCTGCGGGCGGTGGATCTTCTGCAGGGCCTCCGGCAGGGAGACCAGCCCGCGGCCCGCGCGGAGCGGTTCGGGAAGCGGGTCGACGGCCTCCCCGGCGCTGGGCAGCACCGTCTGGACGGCCTTGCCGATCTTCCAGGACTCGAGCTTGGCGGTGGCCGGGTACAGGGGGATCAGCGCCCCGGCCCAGTCCTCCACCGGGTCGTCCGTGTCGGCGTGCAGCAGTTCGTACGCCGGGTGGGCCAGTTGGAGGCGCCGGTTGAACACGGAGACCTTGCCGGCGAACATCGCCCGGGTGCCCGGCAGGAGTTCCTTGTGGGGTTTGTGCACGCCGTTGCCGAAGAAGACCAGTTGCAGCCGGCCGCTGCCGTCGGTGATGGTCACCTCCAGGCGCTGGCCCTTGCCGCGGGGCGCCCTGGCCGAGGCGAAGGAGTGCAGCCGGGCGTCGGCGACCTGGGCGACGACCGTGACGTGCTCCTCCATGGGGAGGTCGGACAGCCGGGTGAGCTGGCCCCGCTCCTCGTATCTGCGCGGGTAGTGGTGGAGCAGATCGCCGACGGTGTGCAGGCCGAGGTGCTCGGCCATCACCTTCGCGGTGGCGGGGCCGAGCACCTTCTTCAGGGGTTCTTCCAGTGCGGGCACGAGATCCATTGCACACCACGCCACCGACAACGCGCGTCACCCGTCGCCCGGGCAGCCGGGACACCGAGGGAAACCCGGGACGGGCACCGGCCGCACGGGGCCGGTGCGCGGGGCCGGTTCGGGCAGGCCGGGTGCCGGTGTCCGGCGCTCCGCTGCCGCGGTCCGGCCGCCGGCGGACGCGGGGCGCGCCGCCGGCTCCGGGTCGACCCGTGCGCCGGGCCGACCCGTACGCCGGGCGCGGACCCGCGGTGCAGGCACCGGCCCGGGCGCGACCGGCTCATTCCACGCCGATGAGCAGCAGGGCGCCCTGCCGGCCTCCCCGGTAGGCGACGGTGTCGACGGCCAGGTACGTCTCGCGCACGCGTGCTTCGAGGTGCTCGGCGATGTCCTCGGGGGCGCCGTCGCCGAGGACCAGGGTGACCAGTTCGCCGCCCGCCGCCAGCATCCGGTCCAGGACGGTCTCGGCGATCGCGGTGACGTCCGCGCCGATGACGGCCACGTCGCCTTCGATGAGCCCGAGGACGTCGCCGGCCTGGCAGATGCCGGCCATCGTCCAGGACTGCCGCTCGGCGACGGTGACCTCGGCGTGCCGGGTCGCCCCCGCCGCCGAGGTCATGGCGACGACGTCCTCGTCGAAGCGGCGCTCGGGCTGGTGCACGGCGAGCGCGGCGAGGCCCTGGACGGCCGAACGCGTCGGGATCAGGGCGACCCGGACGCCCTCCGCGCGGGCCTGCTCGGCGGCGGCCGCCGCCACGTGGCGCAGTTCGGCGTCGTTGGGCAGCAGCACGACCTCGCGGGCGTGGGCCCGCCGTACGGCCTCCACGAGTTCCCCGCTCGCGGGCGGCTCCCCGGGGCGGGCGAGCACGGTGGTGGCTCCCGCCCCGGTGCACAGTTCCGCCAGGCCCTCGCCGGGAACCACCGCGACGACGGCCCGCTCGGCCCGCTCGTGCGCGGGCCGAGCGCCGCGGGCGGTGTGCGCGTCGCCGGCGCCGAAGTGGGTGATCCGGATCCGGTGCGGCCGCCCGGCCTCCACCCCCGCCTCCACGGCGGCGCCCGCGTCGTCCACGTGGACGTGGACGTTCCACAGGCCGTCGCCGCCGACGACGACGAGCGACTCACCGAGGGCGTCGAGCCGGCCGCGCAGGCGGACGACGGCCTCGTCGTCGGACTCCAGGAGGTAGATCACCTCGAACGCCGGGCCGGCGTCCGCGGTGGCCGCGTCGTCGGGGCAGTCGGGGGACGCGTCGCCCGCGGGCGCGCCCGGCGTCCACCGGTCCGGACGGTCCGCTTCCGCGCCGGGGCCGGTCTGCGGCACGGCGGGCGCCGCCACCGGGACGGGCGGCGGGGTCTGGCCCGTGAACGTCTCCACCAGTGCCGCGAGCACCGCGAGCAGTCCGCGCCCGCCCGCGTCCACGACGCCCGCGCGAGCCAGCGCGGCCAGTTGTCCGGTGGTGGCGGCCAGCGCGGTGCGCGCCCCCTCGTAGGCGGCCCGCGCGACCGCCCCGCAGTCGCCCTCGGCCCGGTCGGCGGCGTCGGCGGCGGCCGAGGCGACGGTCAGCACCGTGCCCTCGACGGGATGGGCGACGGCCCGGCGGGCGGAGTCTGCCGCACTCCGCAGGGCGAGTCGCAGCCCGGGCCCGTCGGTGTGCGGCGGGCCGCCGTCGCCGGCGAGCACCCGGGCCATGCCGCGCAGCAGTTGGGCGAGGATCGTCCCGGAGTTTCCGCGGGCGCCGATGAGCGCTCCGTGCGCCATGGCGTGCAGGGCGTCGGCCAGTGCGGGGGGTGCGTCGTCGCCGGGGCCGGTGCCGGCACCCGCCTCGGGTCCGGTGGCGAACCGCGCCTCGTGGCCCGTGAACACGGCTTCCACCGCGGCCGACGCCGACTCCAGGGTGAGGTAGAGGTTCGTCCCGGTGTCCCCGTCGGCGACCGGGTACACGTTGATCGCGTCGATCTCCTCGCGTGCCCGGCCGAGCGCGTCCAGCGCGAGGCCGCACCAGGTGCGCACCGCGAGTGCGTCGAAGAACGTCTGCGGCACCTGCGGCACCTGCGCCTCCTCTGACCTGTCCGGCCGATCGTGCCGCGGACGCGGGCCGGCACGCGCGTCCGCCGCGTTGTCGTCTGTCCCCCGCACGCCCGACCGGGTCGCGCGGGGCGCTCGCGCTCCGTGCCGGGCCGTCTCGCGGACGCCCCGCACCGGGGAGTACGCGCCGCTGCTCCGGCGGGGGCACCGCGCGGCGCGGCCCGGGCCCGGCGGGCGGGCTCCGGGGTCGCCGGACGTGGGACGCAGCGTAGACCGTGCAGCGGGCCCCGCCGGTGGCGGGCCTGGGGCAGCCCCCTGAGCTGCCATGGTAGTTTCGGTATCCGGGCGCAGCCGTTGTATGCTGCTCCGGTTGCCCGATCCGATCGGGCTTCCACACCTGGCAACGCCACTCGGATCTCGAAGCGGTCTCGCATCCAAGATCTGTTTCCCGGCATGCCGGGATCGACCGTAAGCGCATCTGAAGTCTTTGGAGTGACCCGTGGCTGCCAACTGCGACGTCTGCGGCAAGGGGCCGGGCTTCGGCAACAACATCTCGCACTCGCACCGCCGTACGCCCCGCCGCTGGAACCCGAACATCCAGCGTGTGCGTACCGTGGTCGGCGGGACGCCGAAGCGCGTCAACGCTTGCACCTCGTGCATCAAGGCGGGCAAGGTCTCGCGCTGACGCTACCGCAGTCGAGCGCGCGGCCACTGTCTGGTTCGCTGCACGAAGCCGGTCCACCTCGGGGTGGGCCGGCTTTTCGCTGTGCCCGGTCCCGGGCCGGGTCCGGGCGCGGTGCGGACGGCACCGCGCTCCGGCGACGGGCAGGGTGCACGGTACGCGGCGGCCGTCGGCCGCCGGCGACGGGGCAGCGAGCGGCCGCGGGTCAGCCCTGCGCGGCCGCGGGAGTCAGCGCCGCACGGCCGCGGGTCAGCCCCGCGAGGTGCCGCGGCCGAGGTTCCATCCGTGGTCCACGGGCCCGATCCCGGCGCCCAGCGCGAACCCCGCCTCGATGGCGCCGGTGACGTACTCCTTGGCAGCCCGCACCGCCTCCGGCACCGACCGGCCGCTCGCCAGACCGCAGGCGACGGCGGACGCGAGGGTGCAGCCGGTGCCGTGGGTGTGGCGGTTGTCGCGGCGCGGGGCGCGCAGCCAGTGCTCCTCGGTGCCGTCGGTGAGCAGGTCCACCGCGTCGCCCGCGAGGTGACCGCCCTTGATCAGCACCCAGCGCGGCCCGTAGGTGAGGACCGCGGCCGCGGCGTCACGCAGCTGCGGCTCCGACTCCACGCGCACCCCGGTCAGTTGCGCCACCTCGTCGAGGTTGGGGGTGGCGACCGTCGCGACCGGCAGCAGCCGCGTGCGTACGGAGTCCAGCGCGGCGGCGGCGAGCAGCGGATCCCCGTGCTTGGAGACGCCCACCGGGTCGATCACCGCGGGCGCGGCGGTGCCGGCGACCAGTTCGGCGACCGTCTCCACCAGTTCGGCGGAGGACAGCATGCCGGTCTTGACGGCCTGGACGCCGATGTCGTCGACGACGCTGCGGTACTGCGCCCGCACCGCCGCCGCCGGGAGCTCCCAGGCGCCCTGGACGCCGAGCGAGTTCTGCGCGGTGACCGCGGTGATCACGCTCATGCCGTGCACGCCGTGGGCGAGCATGGTCTTGAGGTCGGCCTGGATCCCGGCGCCGCCCCCGGAGTCGGAGCCGGCGACGGTGAGCACCCGGGGGCGGTTCACGACTCGATGTCCGTGAAGTGGTCCCAGCCGCCCTTCCTGGTCCACGGCGCCCCGTCGACCGTCACCTGCGGCAGCGCCGAGGGGTTGAGCACCTCGCCGACGACCTTCCAGCGGGCGGGCAGCTTGGCGTCGGGCGGGAAGGTGGCGACGATCGCGTGGTCCTCGCCTCCGGTCAGCACCCACTGCAGCGGGTCGACGCCCACGGCCTGGCCGATGTCGTTCATCTGGGTCGGGATGTCGATGGCGCCGGAGCGGATGTCGATGCGCACCTTGCTGGCCTCGGCGATGTGCCCGAGGTCGGCGATCAGCCCGTCGCTGACGTCGCACATCGCGGTGGCCCCCAGCGCGGCGGCGGCCGGGCCGGCGTGGTACGGCGGTTCGGGGCGGCGGTGGGCCTCGACGAAGGCGCGCGGTGAGCGGAAGCCGCGCGCGAGCACCGCGTACCCGGCGGCGGACCAGCCGAGCCAGCCGGTCACCGCGACCAGGTCGCCGGGCTGCGCGCCGGCCCGGGTCACCGGCTCCTGGTTGCGCAGGTCGCCGAGCGCGGTGATCGACACCGTGATCGTGTCGCCGCGAACCACGTCCCCGCCGACCACGCAGGCGCCCGCGACCTGGCACTCGTCGCGCAGTCCGTCCATCAGCTCGGTCGGCCAGGTCACCGGCAGTTCGGCCGGTACGACCAGGCCGAGCAGGAGCGCGGTCGGCACGGCGCCCATGGCCGCGATGTCCGCGAGGTTCTGCGCGGCCGCCTTGCGTCCCACGTCGTACGCCGTGGACCAGTCGCGCCTGAAGTGGCGGCCCTCCACCAGGATGTCGGTGCTGGCCACCACCCTGCGGTCGGGTGCGGCCACCACCGCGGCGTCGTCGCCCGGGCCGACCCGGACCGCCGGGGTGGTGGTGAGACGGGAGGTGAGCTCCCTGATGAGCCCGAACTCCCCGAGCTCACCAACAGTGCCCTTCATTGCCCTCTCTCCCCTTCTGTCCCTGAACGTTCCCGGTCTGTCCCCGAACGTTCCCGGTCGCACCCGACCAGTGTCCTCGATATGGTCGCCCCGACCGCCCACTTCGGCCGTGCCCGCACCCCGGCGCGCGCCTCGCGGTTCCCCCGGGTCTCCCCGCGGCGAGCGGTGACGCGATACCGTGGCGTTCCTTTTCCCCACATGATCCTCGTGGCCGCCCTGGAGGTTCCGTGGTACAGGCGTACATCCTGATCCAGACGGAGGTCGGCAAAGCGTCGACCGTCGCCGAGACGATCAGCAAGATCCCTGGAGTCGTCCAGGCCGAGGACGTGACGGGTCCGTACGATGTCATCGTGCGCGCCCAGGCCGACACGGTCGACGATCTGGGACGCATGGTGGTTGCCAAAGTCCAGCAGGTGGACGGCATCACCCGCACGCTGACCTGTCCGGTCGTTCATCTGTAGCCCCCGTCCCGTCATCCCCCTGCAGTCCCCCGCCGTTTCCCCCTACACCCCGTCCACCCCTTGCCGACCGTCCGTACCGGCCGGTGACCGCCTCCGCGGTCGCCGGCCGTTGCGCGTCGCGGCCCGGGCCGCCGCGAAAGGCTGCTCCTCAGCAGACGACGGCGCCCGGGCGGCGGTTCCCGCACCGGGCGCCGGCCTCCCCGGCCGCTCCGCGGACCGGGCGGCTACCGCAGGCCCGTGGACCGGCGCAGGGCCGCCTGGATCAGCCGGTCCACCAGCTCGCCGTAGGCGATCCCGCTCGCCTGCCACATCTGCGGGTACATCGAGATCGGCGTGAAGCCCGGCATGGTGTTGATCTCGTTGATGACGAACTCGCCGTCCTCGGTGAGGAAGAAGTCCGCGCGGACCAGGCCCTCGCAGGACGCCGCCTCGAAGGCGTCCACGGCGAGGCGGCGCACCCGGGAGGTCTCCTCCTCGGTCAGCGGGGCGGGCACCAGCCCCGGGGTGGAGTCGATGTACTTGGCCTCGAAGTCGTAGTACGCGTGGGTGTCCGGCGGCGGGATCTCGGCCGGTACGGAGGCGCGCGGGCCGTCCTCGAACTCCAGGACACCGCACTCGATCTCGCGTCCCCGCAGCGCCGCCTCCACGAGGATCTTCGGGTCGTGGCGGCGGGCCTCCTCGATCGCCTCGTCGAGTCCGGAGGGGTCGTCGACCTTGGTGATGCCGATCGAGGAGCCGGCGCGGGCGGGCTTCACGAACAGCGGCCAGCCGTGCTCCCCGGCGAACTCCGCGATCCGGCGGCGGGCGGCGGGCCGCTCCCGCTCCCACTCGCGCGGGCGGACCACCAGGTACGGGCCGACCTTGAGGCCGAAGGAGTCGAAGACCCGCTTCATGTACTCCTTGTCCTGGCCGACGGCCGAGGCCAGGACGCCCGAGCCCACGTAGGGCACCCCGGACAGCTCCAGCAGCCCCTGGAGGGTGCCGTCCTCGCCGTAGGGGCCGTGCAGCACCGGGAAGACGACGTCGACCTCGCCCAGGGCCTTGGGGACCGAGCCCGGCTCGCTGTAGACGACCTCGCGGCTGGCGGGGTCGACCGGGAGCACCACGGCGCCCTCGCGCGACTCGGCGAGTTCCGCGACGTCGGGCGTACGGCGCTCGCTGATCGCCATCCGCTCCGGGTCGTCGGCGGTGAGCGCCCAGCGGCCGTCCCTGCTGATACCGATCGGCAGGACGTCGTACCTCGTCCGGTCGATGGCCTTGAGGACGGCGCCCGCGGTGACGACGGAGATCCCGTGTTCGGAGCTGCGTCCGCCGAACACCACGGCCACGCGCGGTTTGCGGGGCTGCTGCTCAGGGCTCTGGGGGAGGTTCTCGGTGCTCATATCGCGTTGAGAGTACCGGGTGGTGGTGCCGGGAGACAGCGTCCGCCCCGGGCCGAACGGGGGGCGTCGCTCAACGTCGTTCCGGCTTCGCGCTGCGCGACATCAGCTCCTTCAGGGCGACCACCGGAGGTTTGCCCTCGTGGACGATGCCGACGACCGTCTCGGTGATGGGCATGTCTACGCCGTGCCGGCGGGCCAGGTCCAGTACCGACTCGCAGGACTTGACGCCCTCGGCGGTCTGCCGGGTGACCGCGATCGTCTCCTGAAGGGTCATGCCCCTGCCGAGGTTGGTGCCGAAGGTGTGGTTGCGGGACAGCGGCGAGGAGCAGGTCGCCACCAGGTCGCCCAGTCCGGCGAGTCCGGAGAAGGTGAGCGGTTCCGCGCCCATCGCCAGGCCGAGCCGGGTGGTCTCGGCGAGACCGCGGGTGATGAGGGAGCCCTTGGCGTTGTCGCCGAGGCCCATGCCGTCCGCGATGCCGACGGCGAGGCCGATGACGTTCTTGACGGCGCCGCCCAGTTCGCAGCCGACGACGTCGGTGTTGGTGTACGGCCGGAAGTACGCGGTGTGGCATGCCGACTGCAGGCGCTGCGCGACCGCTTCGTCGGTGCACGCCACCACCGCCGCGGCCGGCATGCGGGCGGCGATCTCGCGGGCCAGGTTGGGGCCGGTGACGACGGCGACGCGTTCCGGGCCGACCTTGGCGACGTCCTCGATGACCTCGCTCATCCGCATGGTGGTGCCCAGCTCGACGCCCTTCATCAGGGAGACCAGCACGGTGCCGGGGGCCAGCAGCGGCGTCCACCGGGCGAGGTTGGCGCGCAGTGTCTGCGAGGGCACGGACAGCACGGTGAAGTCGGCGTCCGCGGTCGCCTCGGCGGGATCGGTGGTGGCGCGGACGCGTTCCGGCAGCTCCACGCCCGGCAGGTAGTCCGGATTGGTCCGGGTGGTGTTGACCGCTTCCACGACCTCGGGGCGGCGGGCCCACAGTGTGACCTCGCAGCCGGCGTCGGCGAGCACCATGCCGAAGGCCGTGCCCCACGAACCCGCACTGAGCACGGCCGCCTTGACCGGGTTGCTCACTTGCTCTGCCCTTCCGCCCGCTGTCCGGGGAGTTCCTCCCGGGAACCGCCGCTGCCCTTCTGCGCCCGGGTGCGGCGCCGCTGCTCGATACGCTCGCGGCGCGGATCGTACGGCGTGTCGGGCGCCTTCTCGCCGCGGATCTCCTCGAGCTGGCGGGTGACGGCGGCCATGATGGTCTCGGTGGCCTCGCGGAGGACCTCCGCGGTCATCTCCCTGCCGTAGAAGCGGGACAGGTCCACGGGCGGGCCGGCCAGCACGCGGTGGGTCTTGCGCGGGAGCAGCCGCGGCTTCTTCGCGTACGGCGGCAGCAGTTCGTTGCAGCCCCACTGGGCGACCGGGATGACCGGGCACTTGGTCTGCAGGGCGACGCGGGCCGCGCCGGTCTTGCCGGTCATGGGCCAGCCGTCGGGGTCGCGGGTCAGGGTGCCCTCGGGGTAGAAGGCGACGCACTCGCCGCGTTCGACGGCGTCGATCGCGGCGCGGAAGGCGCTCAGCGCGTCCGTGGACTCGCGGTATACGGGGATCTGGCCGGTGCCGCGCATCGCGGCGCCCACGAGGCCCTTCCTGAAAAGCCCGCTCTTCGCCAGGAAACGCGGGACCCGTCCGGTGTTGTACTGGAAATGGGCGTAGGCGAAGGGGTCGACGTGCGAATTGTGGTTCACCGCGGTGATAAATCCACCCTCGGCCGGAATGTGCTCCATTCCGCGCCAGTCGCGCTTGATCAGCGCCACCAGCGGCGGTTTGCAGATCACCGCGGCGAAGCGGTACCAGAAGCCGATTCTGCGGCGGGGCACGCGAACACCTTCCTCTAGGGCTGCCTCCCGGGCCGGGGGCCGCACAAGTGTCGCCCCGGGCCGCCGGTCTGTCGAGAACACCGTACGCCCGCACCTGCGCCGCCACCGCCCGTCCACCGGGCTTCCGGCCGCGGCCGGCGCGGGGGCGGCGACGGGCCCGGGGGACAATGATCGCGACGAGAGAGGGGCGGTACGCAGGTGCGGTGGACCTTGGTGATCCCCCTGAAGCCCTTGGCGCGGGCCAAGAGCAGACTCGCGGGCGCGGTACCCGACGGGGTGCGCCCCGGTCTCGTGCTCGCCTTCGCGCTGGACACGGTGTCGGCGGCGCTGTCGTCCCCCGCGGTCCGCGATGTGGCGGTCGTCACCCACGACGCGCGGGCGGGGCGCGAGCTGTCGGCGCTGGGCGCGCTGATCGTGCCCGACGAGCCGCCGGACGGGCTCAACGCGGCTCTGGCGCACGGGGCGGCGGCGGTGCGCGCGGCCCGGCCCGGGTGCGCGCTGGCGGCACTGAACGCGGATCTGCCCGCATTGCGTCCGCCGGAACTGACCCGTGTTCTGGACGCGGCGGCAGAATTCCCGCGGGCTTTTCTTCCGGATGCGGCGGGGATCGGCACGACGTTGCTGGCGGCCGGCCCGTGCCGGGAATTGTCGCCCGCTTTCGGCCCGCGGTCGCGGGCCCGGCATCGCGCCTCGGGGGCGGTGGAGGTGCGGGTGGCGGGGGTGGATTCGGTGCGCCGGGACGTGGACACCGGCGAGGATCTGCGGGCGGCGCTGGCGCTGGGGGTGGGCCCCCGGACGGCGGCGGCCTGCCGGGCGGTTCCCGGCGCCGCGCCGGCGGCGGGCGGGCAGTAGGCTGCGTTCATGCAGGCGACCGCGTACACGTACGACCCCGGGACCCGCAGCGGGCAGGTGCTGCTCGACGACGGCACCGCGGTGGCCTTCGACGCGCCCGCGTTCGACGCGGGCGGGCTGCGGCTGCTCAGGCCGGGGCAGCGGGTGCGGATCGAGACCGAGGGCGCGGGTGGCGCGCTGCGGATCACGCTGGTGACGCTGCAGACCCTGTGAGTACGTGAGGACCGGGCGGCCGCCGGTCGGCGCCGGTGCGTGCGGGGCGGACGCGCCGCGGGCCGGCCTCCGAGGGGAGTCCGGCCCGGCGCGTGGGTCGCCTGTGCACCGCTACTTGCGGGCGGCGGCCTTCTTGGCGGTGGTCTTGCGGGCGGAGGACTTCTTGGCGGGGGCCTTCTTGGCGGTCGCCTTCTTCGCCGGGGCCTTCTTCGCCGTCGTCTTCTTGGCGGCGCCGGCCTTCTTGGCGGCGGCCGTCTTCTTGGCGGCGGCGGTGCCGGCCTTCTTGGCGGGCGCCTTCTTCGCCGCGGCCTTCTTGGCGGCGGCGGTCTTCTTCGCCGGCGTCGCCTTCTTCGCCGCGGCCTTCTTGGCGGCGGCCGTCTTCTTGGCCGCGGCCTTCTTGGTTGCGGCCTTCTTCGCGGCCGCCTTCTTGACCGTCGCGGAGGCGCCTCCGGTCAGGCTGCCCTTGGGGGCCTTCTTGACCGCGATGTCGTTCTTCGGAAGCTTCTTCGAGCCGCTGACCAGGTCCTTGAAGCCCTGGCCTGCGCGGAAGCGCGGAACGGAGGTCTTCTTCACCCGAACCCGCTCGCCCGTCTGGGGGTTGCGGGCGTAGCGGGCCGGGCGGTCGACCTTCTCGAACGAACCGAAACCGGTGACCGAGACCCGCTCTCCCCCCACGACCGCGCGGACGATGGCGTCCAGGACCGCGTCGACAGCGTCGGCGGCCTGCTGGCGGCCGCCCAACTTGTCGGCAATCGCTTCTACGAGCTGCGCCTTGTTCACGTCTTCCCCTTCGGAGACATCGCCGGAACGAAACTGTTCAGGCTTTTTCGCACGTTAGGCAGATATATACCGCAAATCAAACACGAAACGGGCTTATCACCCGTGCGCCGCAACGGACTCGGCTGCCTTGATGTGCTCAGCGGTCCTCTTCGGGCAGCCGCCCGGCGTCGAGGTCCGCCGTGAACGCCTCCAGACGCCTTGCCGCTCCGGCGAGATCGTGCTTGGCCGCGGCCGTAATGACCAGCAGCTTCCGGGTCAGCGCCATCCGTACGCCCTCCGGGACTTGCAGTGCGCGCACTCGTGCGTGCGCTTGTTTGAGGTGGTCCGCGACTGCCGCATACAGCTCGAGTTGGCCGTCGTGTTCCATGCACAGATTGTGCCATCTGGGGCGAGTTGTCGCCCGCCCAGGGGGCAACTGCCGCCTCCTCGCGCCTTCCGCGCGTCCGGCCGGGCCGCGCGCCGGCATCCCGTGTACCCGGACAACAACCGACCCAACCAAGGGAGTTGAGGCGCCCGTCCGAGGTGCGGGGGGGGCCGTTCGGGTGCAGACACGGCTGTACCCCCGATCGGGCCGATCGGGGGTACAGGGGTGTGCTGCGGTGGCCGAAACTCGCCCCGTTCAGAGGCGGGCGGCCACTTGGTTCAGACCTGGACGGTCCGCGGCTTGTGCGACGGCCGCTCGGCCTCGTACGCCGCGATGTCGGCCTCGTTCTGAAGCGTGATGGAGATGTCGTCCAAGCCGTTCAGCAGCCGCCAGCGGGCGTTCTCGTCCAGTTCGAAGGCGGCGGTGACGCCCTCGGCCCGCACCTCGCGGCGGTGCAGGTCGACGGTGATCTCGACCTCGTGGTCCTGCTCCGTGAGCGCCCACAGCGCTTCCACGGCGTCCTGCTCCAGAACCACCGTGAGCAGGCCGTTCTTCAGCGAGTTGCCGCGGAAGATGTCGGCGAAGCGGGAGGAGATCACGGTCTTGAAGCCGTAGTTCTGCAGGGCCCACACGGCGTGCTCGCGGGAGGAGCCGGTGCCGAAGTCGGGGCCGGCGACCAGCACCGTGGCGCCCTGCCGCTCGGGTCGGTTGAGCACGAACTCGGAGTCCTTGCGCCAGGCCTCGAACAGCCCGTCCTCGAAGCCGTCCCGGGTGACCTTCTTGAGCCAGTGGGCGGGGATGATCTGGTCGGTGTCGACGTTGCTGCGGCGCAGCGGGACGGCCCGGCCGGTGTGGGTGGTGAATGCTTCCATGACTGATCAGACTCCAGCGGGCGTGCGGGCGGCGTTCTCGTCGTTCAGGTCGGCCGGGGAGGCCAGGTGGCCCAGTACCGCGGTCGCGGCCGCGACCTGCGGCGACACCAGGTGGGTGCGTCCGCCCTTGCCCTGGCGGCCCTCGAAGTTGCGGTTGGAGGTGGACGCCGAGCGCTCACCCGGCGCGAGCTGGTCGGGGTTCATGCCCAGGCACATCGAGCAGCCGGCGTGCCGCCACTCGGCGCCGGCCTCCTTGAAGACGACGTCCAGCCCCTCGGAGACGGCCTGGAGGCCCACCCGCGCGGACCCGGGCACGACCAGCATCCGTACGCCGTCGGCGACTTTGCGGCCCTGCAGGATCCCGGCGGCGGCGCGCAGGTCCTCGATGCGGCCGTTGGTGCAGGAGCCCACGAAGACGGTGTCCACGTCGATGGAGCGCAGCGGCTGGCCGGCCTCCAGTCCCATGTACTCCAGGGCCTTGTCGGCGGCCAGGCGCTCCGAAGCGTCCTCGTACGAGGCCGGATCGGGGACGGACGCCGAAAGCGGGGCACCCTGGCCGGGGTTGGTGCCCCAGGTGACGAACGGGGACAGCTCTGCGGCGTCGATGACCACCTCGGCGTCGAACTCGGCGTCGTCGTCGGTGCGCAGCGTCCTCCAGTACGCGACCGCGGCGTCCCAGTCCGCGCCCTGCGGGGCGTGCGGGCGGCCCTGGAGGTAGGCGAACGTGGTCTCGTCGGGGGCGATCATGCCGGCGCGGGCACCGGCCTCGATCGACATGTTGCAGATGGTCATGCGGGCCTCCATCGAGAGCTTCTCGATGGCCTCGCCGCGGTACTCCAGGACGTAGCCCTGGCCGCCGCCGGTGCCGATCCGGGCGATGATCGCGAGGATCAGGTCCTTGGCGGTGACGCCCGCGGGCAGCTCGCCGTCGACCGTGATCGCCATGGTCCTGGGGCGGGCCATCGGCAGCGTCTGGGTGGCCAGCACGTGTTCGACCTGCGAGGTGCCGATACCGAACGCCAGCGCGCCGAAGGCGCCGTGCGTGGAGGTGTGCGAGTCGCCGCAGACCACGGTGGTACCGGGCTGGGTCAGGCCCAGCTGCGGGCCGACCACGTGCACGACGCCCTGCTCGACGTCGCCGAGGGGGTGCAGCCGCACCCCGAACTCGGCGCAGTTCTTGCGCAGCGTCTCGAGCTGGGCCCGGGAGACCGGGTCGGCGATGGGCTTGTCGATGTCGAGGGTCGGGGTGTTGTGGTCCTCGGTGGCGATCGTCAGGTCCAGGCGCCGCACGGTCCGGCCGCTCTTGCGGAGGCCGTCGAAGGCCTGCGGGCTGGTCACCTCGTGCAGCAGGTGCAGATCGATGAAGAGGAGGTCGGGCTCGCCCTCGGCGCGCCGGACGACGTGGTCGTCCCAGACCTTCTCCGCGAGTGTCCTACCCATCGCTTTCCCTCCGGCCGGCGAACGTCCTCCGGCCCAACTAGAGATCTTGAGGAGGCGTTGCCCTCGCACCTGCGTCCGGGCAGTCGCCACCAGGCCCGTTGATCCGCGGGCCGCTGTGCCTTCGTGACATCCAGAGTGGCGGGTTCCACCGAAAATTGAACTTGCGTTTCACAGAGTGAGACGCGAGTATCGTTGCATGGACAACAGTAGCGGCGTCGGCGTTCTGGACAAGGCGGCCGTCGTCCTGAGCGCTCTGGAGTCCGGTCCGGCCACCCTCGCGGGCCTGGTCTCGGCCACCGGACTGGCACGACCCACGGCCCACCGCCTGGCCGTGGCGCTGGAACACCACCGCATGGTGGCACGCGACATGCAGGGGCGGTTCATCCTCGGCCCGCGGCTGGCGGAACTGGCCGCCGCGGCGGGTGAGGACCGCCTGCTCGCGACCGCCGGACCGGTGCTCACCCACCTCCGCGACATGACCGGCGAGAGCGCGCAGCTCTACCGGCGCCAGGGCGACATGCGCATCTGCGTCGCCGCGGCCGAGCGCCTCTCCGGGCTGCGGGACACCGTCCCGGTGGGCTCGACACTCACGATGAAGGCCGGCTCCTCGGCGCAGATCCTGATGGCCTGGGAGGAGCCGGAGCGCCTGCACCGCGGCCTGCAGGGCGCCCGCTTCACGGCGACCGCCCTGTCGGGTGTGCGGCGCCGGGGCTGGGCGCAGTCGATCGGCGAGCGCGAGCCGGGGGTCGCCTCCGTCTCCGCGCCGGTCCGCGGGCCCTCGAACCGCGTGGTGGCCGCCGTCTCGGTCTCGGGACCCATCGAGCGCCTCACCCGCCATCCCGGGCGCATGCACGCCCAGGCGGTCATCGACGCCGCCGGTCGTCTGTCCGAGGCGCTGCGCCGCTCGGGCTGAGGAGCCCGGGACCGGAGTACGTCACCGGGGAGGGCCGGCCTCAACGCCGCGGCGGGCCCTTCCCGGTCTCTCCCCACCGGGCCTGGGGCGACCGTGGCGCCGCGGGCCGCTGCCGTCGTGGCGCCGCGGGCCGCTGCCGTGGTGCGGGTCCGCCGCGGGCCGCGGGAGTCGGCCCGGGGACGGCGCGGGGCGGACGCGGCTTCGCGGGAGGGGTGTGCACACGACGAAGGCCCCCCGGTTTCCCGGAGGGCCTCCACTCGCTGTACCCCCGACCGGATTCGAACCGGCGCTACCGCCTTGAGAGGGCGGCGTGCTAGGCCGCTACACAACGGGGGCCTCGATCATGCGTTTCCGCAGATCAGCTGGTCTACCTGGACTCGAACCAAGACTAACTGAACCAGAATCAGTCGTGCTGCCAATTACACCATAGACCAAGGTGGCTCGGGCCTCCGCGCGCTGCGGACGCCCTTCACCTTCAGTACCCCCGACCGGATTCGAACCGGCGCTACCGCCTTGAGAGGGCGGCGTGCTAGGCCGCTACACAACGGGGGCCCTGATCACGTGCAGTTCCGGAGAACTCCCGGGATCCGTACCCCCGACCGGATTCGAACCGGCGCTACTGCCTTGAGAGGGCAGCGTGCTAGGCCGCTACACAACGGGGGCTTGCGGATGTGATCCGCGGTGCAGATGAGCTCTGCGAGCTGGCCTACCTGGACTCGAACCAAGACTAACTGAACCAGAATCAGTCGTGCTGCCAATTACACCATAGGCCATCGGAACGCAAACCCGTGCAGGGTTCTCGCTCTCTCCCGCGCTCCGGGGCTCCGGCCTTTCGGCCCGCTCCCCGCGGCGCAGGAAGAACATTACCCGAAGGTGGACGGGGCTCCAAAACGGGTATCCGCGCCGACGATCGCGGGGAGTTCGGCGAGGGAGGCGATCCGGCGCGGCCCACCGGGCCCGTCACCGGGTGTGTGGACCCCGTCACGGTCGATCCACACCGAGAGCATTCCGGCCTCGGCGGCACCCCGGCCGTCGATCTCCGGGTGGTCGCCGACGTACGCCACCTGGTGCGGCGCGAGCCGCAGTGCTTCGCAGGCCGCGTGGAAGGCGCGGGCCTCGGGCTTGGAGACGCCGAGCTCGGCGGCGCAGAGGATGGTCTCGAAGCGGCCGTGGACCCCGAGGGCGCGCAGTTTGGGGTCCTGCACGTGCAGGCTGGAGTTGGAGAGCACGGCGTGCCGGTGGCTCGCGGCGAGCGCGTCGAGGGCGGGCAGCACGTCCGGGAAGAGGGACCAGGCCGTCTCGTAGTGGCGGAGGTAGCGGCGGAACCAGTCGTCGGCCTCCGCGTCGGTCAGCTCCCGGCCGAGGAAGACCCGGACGCGGTCCCTGCGCTGCCCCTCGAAGCTCGTCTCCCCCGCCGAGAAGCGGGCCCACTGCCGGTGGGTCACCTCCCGCCAGCGGCCGAGGGCCGCCTGCACGGTCTCGCCGCCCCCCAGCAGGCCCTCGGCCGACAGATGGGCCCGCATGCCCTCGCGGTCCGCGGTGGTGTAGTCGAAGAGGGTGTCGTCCACGTCCCAGACCACGGCTCGGATGCTCATGGCTCGACGGTAGCCCCGCTCCCGGCCGCGTGTCCGGTGGACGGCGGACAGCGGGAAAGGAGGGGGCGGACGCTCGGAGGGGGCGGCAGCCCGTCGGCCGCCGCCCCCTCCGGGCTCCCGGGTTCCGCTCAGCCCTCGGTCAGCTTCGCCAGGGCCGCGTCGACGCGGGACAGCGAGGCGTCCTTGCCCAGCACCTGCAGGGACTCGAAGAGGGGGAGGCCCACGGTGCGGCCGGTGACGGCGACCCGGACCGGCGCCTGGGCCTTGCCGAGCTTCAGCCCGTGGGTCTCGCCCGCCGCCAGCACGGCCTCCTTCAGGGACTCCGGGGAGTCCCAGTCGGCCGACTCCAGCTTCTCCCTCGCCGTGCGCAGGAGCGCGTCGCTGCCCTCCTTCATCGCCTTCGCCCAGCTCGCCTCGTCGTGGACCGGCTGCGGCAGGAACAGGAAGTCGACGTTGTCGGTGATCTCCGAAAGGACCTTCAGGCGGGTCTGGGCGTGCGGGGCGATCGCCTGCCACCTGGCCTCGTCGAAGTCCTCCGATGCCCAGGGGGCGAACGGGGCGGCCAGCCAGGGGCGGCAGCGCTCGGTGAAGTCCTTCACCTCGAGCAGGCGGATGTGGTCGGCGTTGATCGCCTCGCACTTCTTCAGGTCGAAGCGGGCGGGGTTGGGGTTGACGTCCCCGATCTCGAAGGCCGCGACCATCTCCCGCGCGGAGAAGACGTCCTGCTCGGCGGAGAGCGACCAGCCCAGCAGGGAGAGGTAGTTGAGCAGGCCCTCGGGGAGGAAGCCGCGCTCGCGGTACAGGTTCAGCGACGCCTGCGGATCGCGCTTGGAGAGCTTCTTGTTGCCCTCCCCCATGACATAGGGGAGGTGGCCGAAGTCGGGGACGCGGTGGGCGACGCCCAGCTCGATGAGCGCCTCGTACAGGGCGATCTGCCGGGGGGTGGAGGAGAGCAGGTCCTCGCCGCGCAGGACGTGGGTGATCTCCATCAGGGCGTCGTCGACCGGGTTGACCAGCGTGTAGAGGGGAGCGCCGTTGGCCCGCACGATCCCGTAGTCGGGGACGTTCTCCGGGGTGAACGACAGCTCGCCGCGGACCAGGTCGTTGAACGTGATCGTCTTGTCGGGCATGCGGAAGCGGACGATCGGGGTGCGGCCCTGCGCCTTGTACCGCTCGACCTGCTCGGTGCCCAGGTCGCGGCAGTGGCCGTCGTAGCCCGAGGGCCGGCCGGCCGCCCGGGCGGCCTCGCGGCGGCCGTCCAGCTCCTCCTGGGAGCAGTAGCAGTGGTAGGCGCGGCCGGCGTCCAGGAGCTTGTCGGCAACGTCCTTGTAGAGGTCCATCCGCTGGGACTGGCGGTACGGCGCGTGCGGGCCGCCGATCTCGGGGCCCTCGTCCCAGTCGAAGCCGAGCCAGCGCATCGAGTCGAGCAGCTGGCGGTAGGACTCCTCGGAGTCGCGGGCCGCGTCGGTGTCCTCGATGCGGAACACGAACGTGCCGCCGTGGTGGCGGGCGTACGCCCAGTTGAACAGGGCCGTGCGGACCAGGCCCACGTGGGGGTTACCGGTGGGCGACGGGCAGAAACGGACGCGTACGGGGGAGGCGGGTGCGCTAGCCACGCTTGACAACCTTGTTGGTGAGAGTGCCGATGCCTTCGATGGTGACGGCGACCTCGTCGCCGACGTGCAGGGGGCCGACCCCTGCCGGGGTGCCGGTGAGGACGACGTCGCCGGGGAGCAGCGTCATCGCCTCGGAGACGTTGACGATCAGGTCCTCGATCGAGTGGACCATGTCGCTGGTGCGGCCCAGCTGGCGCTGTTCGCCGTTGACGGTGAGCTGGATCGTCAGGTCCGAGGCCGCGCGCAGGTCCAGGTCCGTCTCCACCCAGGGGCCGAGCGGGCAGGAGGTGTCGAAGCCCTTGGCCCTGGCCCACTGCTTCTCGCGTCGCTGGACGTCGCGCGCGGTGACGTCGTTGGCGCAGGTGAAGCCGAGGACGACGTCCTGCACGCGCTCGCGGGGGACCTCGCGGCACATGCGGCCGATGACTACGGCCAGCTCGGCCTCGTGGTGCAGTTCCTCAGAGAACGCCGGGTACTGGATCTCGTCCCCGGGCCCGATGACCGAGGTGGAGGGCTTGAAGAAGGCGAACGGGGCCTCGGGCACCTCGTCGCCCATCTCCCTGGCGTGTTCGGCGTAGTTGCGGCCGAAGGCCACGACCTTGTTGGGGAGCACCGGCGGCAGCAGCCGGACCTGGTTCAGCGGCACGCGGGTGCCGGAGAGTTCGTGGTCCGCGAACGGGATGCCCTTGATGATGTTGAGGACTAGTTCGTCCGGCTTGTCGCCTTCGACCGCGCCGAAGGCGACGTTCCCGTCGATGGAGAACCTGGCGATGCGCACGGGATCCTTGCGCCCCTTAACTGAGTGCTGAGCTGGCGGGAGTCTGACGGTCCAGGCTAGCGCGGGCGGGCCGCCGGCCTTGCGCGCGGCGTCGCACCGCCGAAGGGGCGCGCCGGACGCACGGAGGGCGCCCGTTCGACACGGGCGCCCTCGGGGGCGCGGGGCCTCGCGGCCGGGCTACTGCGCGCCGGCCGCGACCGGCAGCTCCATCAGGACGGTGCGCCGGGGGTTGGCGGTCTGCGCGGGGAGTTCGGAGGAGTGCTCCGGCTGCTGCGGCGTCTGCAGTTCGGCGGCGTCCGCCAGGTGGGCCAGCGTCGTGCGGCGCGGGTTGGCGATCCGGTGGAACATCGTCGTCGTCTTCACGGTGGCGGGAACCCTGTCGTCTCGGGGCGCGGGTGCGCTCCCCAGAGTGCCTGGGGAGGGGATCAAGCTACCCGATGCGCGCGGTTACCAGACTATTGCTTTTTGTAAAGTGCCAGGTTAGGCGTGCGAATTCCCTCCGCAGACGTGAAGGTCACATGGCTGCGGTGTGACTTTGCTCACGACCGGCGGGACAAAGCGGTCGATTCCGCCGCGCCCGCCAGTCCGACGAAACGGACACCGGACACCTGAAGCGACCATTCCGCTCCTGATCATGGCGACTGGGACACCGGACGCGGGTTCACGCCTCGCTCCTTTATGTCCGCTTTACGGGCAATCACTTTCCACGCCTGGTAACTCGTCACTCACATGGTGTCACGGAGGTCACAGCCTGGCCCACGAACCTTGTTGGAGATCCTGCACTGTGCTGGAATGCCACGGACCGCCGCAGGATCTGGCCGGCGCGCCGGGCGCAGCACAGCGCCGAGTGGCGGCGGAAGGGGGGAGACAGCGCCGGTCGACGAAGACCACCCGGGGGGCGCATTCAGGGCGCTCCCCACAACGCCGACACCGTGTCCCGCCGTTCACCCGGAGGGGCGCCTGGTTCAGAGGTTGCGACGCTAGTGCAGGGACGTTTCAAGAGGGATGGCAGCGCTTCGGCCGAGCCGGAGCCGCACGGCGGGACCGACCGCGGTTCCTCGCCCCAGCACGCCCAGAACCAGGGCCCGGCTCAGGTCGGAGAGGGCGGCGAGCGCCCCGGTGCGACCGGGTCGGCCTCGGGCCCCCCGTCCGGGCCCGCCGCGCCCGTCGTCAGGTCCAAGGGTGCCACCGGCCCCGGCCCCCGAATAGCCCTGCGCAACTGGCGTATCTCCACGCGCCTGGTGTCGCTGCTGGCGCTGCCCGTGGTCGCCGCGACCACCCTCGGCGCGCTGCGCATCAGCGGCTCCATGGAGGACATGAAGCAGCTCGACAACATGAAGCTGCTCACCGACATGACCACGCAGGCCACCGAACTGGCCGCCGCGCTCCAGGAGGAGCGCGACCAGTCCGCCGGCCCGTTGGCCCACCACGGCAGCGCCTCCGACTACACCGTCAAGGGCTACCGGGACCGCACCGACCGCGCCAAGGAGAACTTCCTCACCGCCTCCGAGCAGGTCGAGGACAACAACCTGCAGGGCGTGCGCGACAGCGTCGTCGGCATCGCACGCGACCTGAACACCCTCAGCAAGATCCGGCAGCAGGCGTTCGCGGACGCGGACCAGGGCAACGCCACGCAGACGGTCGAGGCCTACCACCGCCTCATCACCCACCTGCTGGACCTCTCGCAGGACATGGCCCAGGCGACCAGCAACCCCGAGATGATCCAGCGCACCCGCGCGCTGGCGGCGTTCTCCGCGGCCAAGGAGTACGCCTCCATGCAGCGCGCCGTCCTCGCCTCGGCGCTGCCCGCCAACAACACGACCTACGGCAACCTGTCCTCCAACGACCGGGCCTACGCCGAGTCGGCGCTGGAGAGCCAGAAGTCGGAACTGAACAGTTTCCGCAGCATCTACGGCACCAGCAACGCCGAGGAACTGCTGAAGCCCATCGAGGAGGGCAACCCGACGATCGAGGCGACCGACCTCTACGCAGGTCGCGCGCTGGGCCGGTCGGAGGGCCTGAAGGGCCTGGAGAAGCGCTCCTACCGCGACTGGGTCGACGACAGCTCGGTCAAGATCCAGCAGATGAAGAACATCGAGCACCGCCTGCTGGAGGAGATGGAGCAGAAGGCGCGCACGCTGCGTGCCGAGTCGGAGCGCGAGGCGATCATCTCCGGTGCGCTCATCCTGCTCGTCCTCGGTGTCTCGCTGGTCGGCGCCTTCGTGGTGGCCCGCTCCATGATCCGCTCGCTGCGCCGGCTGGAGGACACCGCGACCAGGGTCGCCCAGGACCGCCTGCCCGAGCTGGTCAAGCAGCTCTCCGAGGCCGACCCGCAGGACGTCGACACCTCCGTGGAGTCGGTCGGCGTGCACTCCCGGGACGAGATCGGCCGAGTGGCCGCGGCCTTCGACGACGTGCACCGCGAGGCGGTCCGCCTCGCCGCCGAGCAGGCCCTGCTGCGGGGCAACGTCAACGCGATGTTCACCAACCTCTCGCGCCGCTCCCAGGGCCTGATCCAGCGCCAGCTCTCGCTGATCTCCGAGCTGGAGTCCCGCGAGGCCGACCCGGACCAGCTCTCCTCGCTGTTCAAGCTCGACCACCTCGCGACCCGTATGCGCCGGAACGGCGAGAACCTCCTCGTCCTCGCCGGCGAGGAGCCCGGCCGCCGCTGGACCCGCCCGGTCCCGCTGGTCGACGTGCTGCGTGCCGCCGCGTCCGAGGTGGAGCAGTACGAGCGCATCGAACTCGCGGCCGTCCCGTCCACCGAGGTGGCCGGCCGCGTGGTCAACGACCTCGTGCACCTGCTCGCCGAGCTGCTGGAGAACGCCACCTCGTTCTCCTCCCCCCAGACCAAGGTCAAGGTCACCGGTCACGCGCTGCCCGACGGCCGGGTGCTGATCGAGATCCACGACACCGGCATCGGGCTCTCCCCGGAGGACCTGGCGGCGATCAACGAGCGGCTGGCGTCGCCGCCCACCGTGGACGTCTCCGTCTCCCGGCGCATGGGCCTGTTCGTGGTCGGCCGGCTGTCGCAGCGCCACGGCATCCGCATCCAGCTCCGCCCGTCCGACTCCGGCGGCACGACCGCGCTGGTCATGCTGCCCGTCGACGTCGCCCAGGGCGGCAAGAAGCCGCAGGGCAAGGGCGGCCAGGGCGCAGGCAACGCCGGTGGACCGGCGGCCGCGCAGGCGGCCGCCGGCGCGGCCGCGGCCCGCCGCCAGGCCCAGTCCGGGCAGCAGCACGGCGCCGTCGGCGCCGGACCGTCCGGCGCGGGCCGGCTCGGTGCCGGTCAGGGTCCGCGGGCCGCACTTCCCGGCCGGGACGGCGGACGCCCGGGTGCGCCCGGCGGCGCCCCCGGTCCGCAGTCGCCCGCCGCTCCCCAGCAGGGCCGGCCGACCGCCGGGGCGGGCGCCCCGTTCGGCCAGTCGCCGGCCGCGCCGCCGCAGGGCCTCCAGTCCGGGGGTGCCCCGGCGCCCGAGCAGGACGCCTTCGGCGCCGGGCGGGGGACGGCCCCCGGTCAGCGCCCGCAGGACGACTCCGGCGCCGAGCAGGGCCGCCGCGGCCGCAGGCCGCAGCTCCCGCCGCGTGCCGGGCAGCGTCCCGAGCTGCCCGGCGCCGAGCCGCAGCGGACGCCCGGCTGGGGCGGCGAGGCCGCCCAGCCGCCGGTGCCGCGTGCCTCGCTGGACGCTCCGCGCGGCCACGACGAGCCGGACGTCACCGCCACCTCCCGGATGCCCCGCATCGACGCGGGACAGGGCCCCGGTTCCACGGCCGAGATCCCGCGGTTCGACGAGCGGCAGGTGCCCGGCGGCACGGGCGAGTTCCCCCGCCCGGGCGCCGAGGCACCCCGGCAGAACGGCCGTCCCGGCGACGACCAGTTCATGCGCTCGGACGTCTTCGGGGCGCCGGCCGGCCCGAGCGGCGGCCCGGACGGGCCGTCGTCCACCGGCCAGTTCGCCGCCCCGCAGGCCCAGGATTCCGGCACTACCGGCGAGTTCAGGGCACCGGGCTACGAGGAGTCCCCCACGGGACGTCACTCGCTGCCCGGCCGCCCGGACGGGTCCGGGGGCACCGGCCAGTTCGAGCGCCCGCAGCCGCAGACCGGCGGGTACGGCTACCCGCAGCAGCCGTCCCAGCAGCCCCAGAACGGGTACGGCTACCCGCAGCCGTCCACGCAGCAGCCGCAGAACGGGTACGGCTACCCGCAGCAGCCGTCCCAGCAGCCCCAGAGCGGTTACGGGTACCCCCAGCCCGGGCAGCAGCGCGCGCCGAGGCCCGAGGCGGAGGCCCTGCCTCCGGCGACCGGCCCGGCGGACGGCCGCACCCCGCTGTACGACACGCTGGAGACCAACTGGTTCCGGGGCGGCGGCTCCGCCGGCGCGGCCGGTCAGCAGGGCAACGGCTCCGCGCCGGCCCCCCGGCAGCAGCCGCCGCAGCCCGCGGCGCCGCCGCAGCAGCGGGGCCCGCAGACCGCGGCCTGGCGCACCTCGCCCAACGACGATCTGGTGCGGCAGGCGGAACGCGTCCGCCAGCCCGCCGCGGGCGGCGTCACCACCTCCGGCCTCCCGCGTCGCGTGCCCCGGGCGAATCTCGTGCCGGGTACGGCTCAGCAGCAGCAGCACCAAACCGGTCCGCAGGTCTCGCGTGCGCCTGACGACGTGCGCGGGCGGCTGACCAATCTCCGTCGGGGTATCGCGCAGGGTCGCTCGGCCGGTACCGGCCCGGCGACCGGCAACCACCCGAGCCCCACTCACCAGCAGGAGCGATAGTTGAGCCAGATGAGCCAGGCGGCACAGAACCTCAACTGGTTGATCACGAACTTCGTGGACAACACCCCCGGGGTGTCCCACACGGTCGTCGTGTCGGCCGACGGCCTGCTGCTGGCGATGTCAGAGGGTTTCCCCCGCGACCGCGCCGATCAGCTCGCCGCGGTCGCCTCGGGACTCACCTCGCTGACCGCGGGTGCCTCCCGGATCTTCGAGGGCGGCGATGTGGCGCAGACGGTCGTCGAGATGGAGCGGGGATTCCTCTTCCTGATGTCCATCTCGGACGGCTCGTCCCTCGCCGTACTCGCCCATCCCGAATGCGACATCGGTCTCGTCGGTTACGAGATGGCCCTCCTGGTCGACCGTGCGGGCGCGGTCCTCACGCCCGATCTGCGCGCCGAACTCCAGGGAAGTCTCCTGCACTGACCACTCAGGATCCACCCGTCTCACCACCACACCGTCCGGCCGCCACGATCCCCCCACCGGCCCCCGTCAGACGGCAACCGCGACTCGCTCGACCTGCTGTCCCGCCCGGAGGATTCATGACCCCGCCCAACGCCCATGATCCGTACGCCGAGTCGTACGAGGAAGAGGGCGACCAGCCGCTGGTCAGGCCATACGCGATGACCGGCGGCCGGACCAGGCCGCGCTACCAGCTCGCCATCGAGGCGCTCATCAGCACCACGGCAGATCCGGCGGCGCTCATGGGGCTGCTGCCCGAGCACCAGCGCATCTGCCATCTGTGCCGGGAGGTCAAGTCGGTCGCGGAGGTGTCCGCACTGCTGGCCATGCCGCTCGGGGTGGCCAGGATCCTCGTTGCCGACCTCGCCGAGGCCGGTCTCGTCGCGGTCCACCAGCCGGGTGGCGACGAGGCGACGGGTGCTCCGGACGTGACACTGCTCGAAAGGGTGCTCAGTGGACTTCGCAAGCTCTGAAGCGGGACGGGCCACCACCTCCGCGAAGATCGTGGTGGCGGGCGGCTTCGGCGTGGGCAAGACGACGTTCGTCGGCGCCGTCTCGGAGATCAACCCGCTGCGCACAGAGGCCGTCATGACATCCGCATCAGCGGGCATCGACGACCTCACCCACACCGGGGACAAGACCACCACCACGGTGGCCATGGACTTCGGACGCATCACCCTCGACCAGGACCTCATCCTCTACCTCTTCGGCACCCCCGGCCAGGACCGCTTCTGGTTCATGTGGGACGACCTGGTACGCGGCGCCATCGGCGCCGTCGTCCTCGTCGACACCCGCCGCCTGGCCGACTGCTTCCCCGCCGTCGACTACTTCGAGAACAGCGGCCTGCCCTTCGTCATCGCCCTCAACGGCTTCGACGGACAGCAGCCCTACAACCCCGACGAGGTCCGCGAAGCCCTCCAGATAGGGCCCGACACTCCGATCATCACCACCGACGCCCGCCACCGCGCGGACGCCAAGTCGGCCCTGATCACCCTGGTGGAACACGCCCTCATGGCACGGCTGAAGTAGCATCCAAGTCGTACGTCCACCAGGGCAGTTGCCGTATCGGCACCGGAGCCGGCTGTGGCCTTTGACACGGTCGGCTCCGGTGTTCATAACAGTTCGGCAGAGGAATCGCGGAGATCGGCAACGCGTCGCGGTCGATCAGTGCCGCTGCGCGTACGAATGCCCCGCCTTTTGGCGGGGCTCGCTCTTTATGACCGTTTTATCTGGGGCTTACATCACGTCGGACCGTCGCATCCCACTGTTTGGAAGACCGCAGGTGGACGTGCTGGAATGCCTGAACTGCCCGCTGGTACGCAACGTATTCCCGGTCGACGCACCGTCGGCCGACACGACCGGCCGGGCTCTGAGAAACTGCGGCACGACGTAGGTGCCGACCGCCGAGAGGTTGTTGGTCGAGTGAGGCGAAGCCAGAAACGTCCCGAGCCGGCGGCGCGGGGCAACTTCACCCCGCCGCCGCGCGGAGCGGCGCCCGCCCCTGCGTCCGGCCCCGATCCGGTCACCTCTCCCGGCAGCCGTCTCTCCCCGCGCAACTGGCGGGTGCCCACCCGGCTGAACGCGATCCTGCTCATACCCGTGCTGGTCGGCCTCGTCATGGGCGGCTTCCAGGTGAAGAGCTCGATCGACACCTGGCAGGAGGCCGAGGACGCCAAGCACGTCGCGCTCCTCGTCCGCGCCGCCGAGGACTACGGCCAGGCCCTCCTCGACGAACGCGACCTGTCCGCCCCCGACCTGCTCCAGGGCAAGGGCGTGACGGACCAGGTCAAGAAGCTGCGCGAGGACACCGACAACGCCAAGCAGGTGTTCGACGCGGCGGCCGCGGACATGCCGCACACCGGCAACCTGGACCGCCGGCTGAAGCTGTTCCGTTCCAACGAGTCCAAGCTGGACGCCCTGCGCAAGGCCGCCTACACCCCGGCCATGGACCCGGTGAAGACGGAGGAGGGCTACGTCTCCGTCCAGCACTCCCTGATGGAGTTCGCGAACGAGCTGAGCCTCGGGACCGGCAACGTCACCAGCTACGGCCGCACCGTCTACGCCGTCTCACTGGCCAAGGCGGCCACCTCGCTGGAGCGCTCCATCGGCACGCATCTGCTGATCCGCCCCAGCGACAAGGCCACCGTGCTCCAGCAGCAGCGGGTCTCCCTGGCCACGTACCGGTACCTCGAGGGCATCTCCGTCAACGAGTTCGTCTCGTCCGGCACGCAGGCCGACGTCGACCGCCTCAACCAGATCATGGCCCAGCAGCGCAAGGCCATCGGGGACTCCGGCACGGCCGTGGACGCCGGCCAGACCTCCTCCACCCAGGGCGGCGCCTACACCGCCATCCCGGCCGCAGACAAGATGCTCCAGGGCATCGCCTCGGGCGCCTTCACCACGGACGAACTGGCCGGCAAGGGCGTGACGCCGAAGACCTGGCTGGCCGCCTCCACCGCGAAGGTGGCGGGCTACCGCCAGCTGGAGACCGACCTCGTCGACCAGGCCGTGACCGAGGCCCAGGACGTCGCCGACAGCGCCAAGCGGGACGCCGTCGTCACCGGTGCCGCGGTGGTCGTCGCACTGCTGCTGGCCTTCATCCTGGCCGGCGCGGTGGCCCAGCAGATGAGCCGCTCGATGCGCCAGCTGCGCAACGCCGCCTTCGGCATCGCCGAGCAGCGCCTGCCGATGCTCGTCGACCAGCTCTCCCGTACCGACCCCGGGCGGGTCGACACCCAGGTGACGCCGATCCCGATCACCACCACCGACGAGATCGGCGAGGTGGCCCGGGCCTTCGACCAGGTGCACCGCGAAGCGGTCCGCCTCGCCGCCGAGCAGGCCCTGCTGCGGGGCAACATCAACGCGATCTTCACCAACCTCTCGCGCCGCAACCAGTCGCTCATCGAGGGCCAGCTCACCCTCATCACCGACCTGGAGAACAACGAGGCGGACCCGGACCAGCTGGAGAACCTCTTCAAGCTGGACCACCTGGCCACCCGTATGCGCCGCAACGGCGAGAACCTGCTCGTCCTGGCCGGCGAGGAGCCCGGCCGCCGCTGGGACCAGCCCGTGCCGCTGGTCGACGTGCTGCGCGCCGCCTCCTCCGAGGTGGAGCAGTACGAACGCATCGAGCTGTCCGGCGTCCCCGAGTGCGACATCCACGGCCGCGCCGTGACCGACCTGGTGCACCTGCTGGCCGAGCTGCTGGAGAACGCCACCACGTTCTCCTCCCCGCAGACCAAGGTCCGCGTCACCGCCACCCGGCTGCCCGACGGCCGCGTCATGGTCGAGATCCACGACAAGGGCATCGGCCTGATCGCCGAGGACTTCGCCGACATCAACCACAAGCTGGCCAACCCGCCGACCGTCGACGCCGCGATCTCCCAGCGCATGGGCCTCTTCGTGGTCGGCCGGCTGTCCGACCGGCACGGCATCCGGGTGCAGCTGCGCCCCTCCGGCGAGCAGGCCGGCACCACCTCGCTGGTCATGCTGCCCGACGCGATCACCCACGGTGGCGGTGGCGAGCCGGCGCTGCAGCGCGACGAGTTCACCGTCTCGCAGATCATCCCGGAGCAGGACATCGCCGGCGAGGACTTCGGCGGGCAGCAGCCGCTGCGCACGGCGGCCGAACTCGGCTTCGACGACAGCCGCTACGCCGACGTCCCCGACGACATCCGCGAGCTGGACCCGGTCGGCCGCTCCCTGATGCGCGGAGAGCGCCGGGCGGCCCTGGAAGCCCAGGCCCACGACCCGCAGGACGGTCCCCCGGCGCCCGAGCAGCCCGCGTACACCGACGACTTCGGCGGCGGGTACGACGAGTACGCCGGGTTCGCCGACGGTGGTGGCGCCCCGCAGGATCCGCCGGCCGGGGCCTTCGAGCAGCAGGCCGACCCCGACGGCGGGCAGACCGGCTACGGCGACCAGCAGACCGGCTACGACGACCGGCAGACCGGGTACGGCGACCAGCAGACCGGCTACGGCGACCAGCAGCAGGAGGCCTACGACGACCGGCTGCGTTCCGCGTACGAGGGCGCACCGCAGCCGTCGTACGGGGAGCCGTACCTGCCGCAGGACGGCGGTCCGTCGCAGAACGGCGGCTACCCGAACGGCAACGGCTACCCGGAGGCTTCCTATCCGGAGCCGGCGGCGGACGGGCCCGCTCCGGGGCACTCCGCCTCCGCCGAGAGCTACCCCGGCCTGGAGCGCCGCCCCCACCAGGACGACTGGCCGCAGCAGGACGGCTACCAGAACGGCTACCCGGACCAGTACGCTCCACAAGCCCGGGAAGCGGAATCTGCGCAGGCCGGTGACGCAAGCGAGTCGGACCGCGTAGGCTTCGACCGTCCGGGACCGGCCGACCCCGCCGTCCACGAGATGACCGACGCCGGGCTTCCCCGCCGCGGATCCACCGCGAGCGGAGCCAACGGCGCTCGGCCCGTGGACCGGGAGTCGCCGGCCTCCTCCCCGTCGCCCAGCGGCGGGGACGGCAGCTGGCACTCGGCGAACGACGAGCGCTGGCAGCAGGCCTCGCAGCTCCGCAAGCCCAAGGCAGGCGGGGTCACCGCCTCCGGTCTGCCTCGGCGGGTACCCAAGGCCAACCTGGTCCAGGGTGCCGCCGAAACCACCCCCCAGGGAGGCCCACAGGTCTCCCGCGCCCCGGAGGACGTCCGGGGCAGGCTGAGCAACCTGCGGCGCGGCGTCCAACGAGGCCGCAACGCAGGCAGTGAATCGAACGTCCAGGGCTTCGGTCCTGACAGCACCTACAACCAGGAGCGTTAGTGTGAGCCCGATGAGCCAGGCGGCACAGAACCTGAACTGGTTGATCACCAACTTCGTGGACAACACCCCGGGGGTGTCCCACACGGTGGTGGTCTCCGCCGACGGACTCCTTCTGGCGATGTCCGAAGGCTTCCCGCGTGATCGCGCCGACCAGTTGGCGGCCGTCGCCTCCGGACTGACCTCGCTGACCGCGGGCGCCTCGCGGATCTTCGAGGGCGGCAGCGTGAACCAGACGGTTGTGGAGATGGAGAGGGGATTCCTCTTCATCATGTCCATCTCCGACGGTTCGTCCCTCGCCGTTCTCGCACATCCGGAGGCGGACATCGGTCTCATCGGCTACGAGATGGCGCTTCTGGTGGACCGCGCCGGCTCGGTCCTGACACCGGATCTTCGTGCGGAGCTCCAAGGGAGCCTTCTCAACTGAGAGACGGCCGATGCGCTCCGGTGTCCCGGGGTCGTAAGGTTTCGGGACGCGGCTTCCACACTGCTGGATGTCAGGGCACAGTCGGAGGAGGAGAAAAGAAGTGACAACACCCCCAGGTGGCCCGTCATCGGGCAGTTGGGACTACGGTCCTGCCCAGGGTTCGGGTGACCACCGGTCGAACCCGTACCACTTCCCCTCCGCCCCCCGCCACCGGCAGCCGTACGCCCCGCAGGGCCCCGGCCCTTCGCCGTACGACCAGCCCGCGGCACCGCGCATCCAGCCGGTGCAGCCGCAGCGCCACTCCCCCGAGCCGGCGCCCGCGGGAGCATCGAACAACCCTCTGGTGCGTCCGTACGCCATGACGGGCGGACGCACCAGGCCCCGGTACCAGCTCGCCATCGAGGCGCTGGTGCACACCACCGCGGCTCCGCACCAGATGCAGGGGCAACTGCCCGAGCATCAGCGGATCTGCAACCTCTGCCGGGAGATCAAGTCGGTGGCCGAGATCTCGGCGCTGCTCACGATCCCTCTCGGCGTGGCCAGGATCCTCGTCGCCGACTTGGCGGAGGCGGGACTGGTCGCCATCCATCAGCCCGGCGGCGACGAGAGCGCCGGCGGCCAGCCAGACGTGACACTGCTCGAAAGGGTGCTCAGTGGACTTCGCAAGCTCTAGCGGCGGTCCTTCCCGCT